>NZ_CAKASO010000009.1:0-123718 GCF_916862475.1 Nocardioides sp. Leaf374 | reverse complement strand
ACGGGGGAGTGCCGACGGCGCGCGGCCACGGCGCCTGCAGGGCACCGGTCGCGTCCCGCGCCCCGGTCAGCCGTCGGTGGGCGGCCAGCACCTCCGCGCCGAAGCGGGGCAGGGCGCGCTCGGCGTACGCCGCGTCGTCCAGCATGCGCGCCACGACCACCACCGCCGCGCCGCAGGAGCGCTGGTCGGGCTGGCGCAGCGCGGGCCCGAAGGGCAGCGGGGCGCCGCCGGTCACGGCGCCGGCGCCCCGGCCCGCAGGGCGTCGACCACGGCCACGGCCTCGTCGGGGGAGACCGGGCGGCAGCCCTTGGCCACGGCGTCGGCCACCACACCGCGCTGCGCGCGGGCCAGGGCGAGGCCCCGGCGCACCAGCACCAGCGGTGGCTTGCGGTGCTCGCGCAGGTCGCGGGTCAGGCGCAGCCAGAAAGTGAGCGCGGCCGAGCGACGGATGCACAGCGCCGCCCCGAGGATCCCCGCCTCGCGGGCCGGGCCCACGACGTCCTGGGCGAAGATGCCCTCGGCGAGGACGAGGTCGCCGCCGCAGAGGTCGAGCAGCCGGGTGCCGGTGCGACCGTCGTGGGCGATGTCGTAGACCGGCACCTCCGCGCGCCCGTCGCGGCACAGCGCGACCATCGCCTCGAGGGCGTCCTCGGGCAGCCAGGAGTCGGGGTGGTCCCAGTCGACGATGCCGGCGTTGGCGCCCTCGGTGATCCGCGGGAGCGTGGGGTCGCCCCCGGACTTGTAGAAGTCGTCGAGGCGCAGCACGGGCAGCCCGATCCGCTCCGCGAGTCGCGACTTGCCCGACCCGGAGGGGCCGGCGAGGACGATCACCCGGGCACGCACCGGCCCATTGTGCCGCCTGGCGCGGGGCGTCGGTGTTTCGGGGGCGGGCCCGGCGGGCAGGAGGGCCCCATGGTGGAGAAGAGGACCGCGCTCGGCGTCGCGGCGGGTTTCGTGGCGGGCGCGGTCGTGGTCGTGACGGCGACAGCCGTCGCCGGCGGGGGAGAGGCCCCCGTCGCCGACCCGCCCGACGTCTCCCCGCGCGTCTGCGGACAGGTGCTCGACACCTCCCTGCTGAGCAGCCTCGACTGGCAGGCGCCGGGTGTCGAGGCGACCGGCGACCTCGTGGCCGGCGGCTGTCGCCTGCGCGCCTACGACGTCGGCTCGATCGGGGTCCTCAGCGTGCCGGTCGTCGTCGAGGAGGAGCCCGAGGAGTCCGGCTCCACCGGGTCCTCCGCGGGGCCCGCCACGGACGTCTCCGGCTCGCCCTCGACCGACACCGGGTCGGCGGCCCCCGAGAGCGACGAGGAGGCCGCCCAGCGCACCTGGGACGAGGCGTGCGCGCTGATGCGCTCGCGCGGGGAGACGGTGGAGTCGCCGGTCGTCGGCCTCCCCGCCGACCTCGAGGCCTGCGGCACCCTGCTCGACGGCGACGACCCGACGGGCGTCTCGCGGGTGTGGTTCCGCGAGGGCAGCGCCGTCGTGCGGGTGACCCTCACCGCCGCGCGCCCGGTCGACCCGGTCGCCGCGCGGCAGGCCGTCGCCGACGTGGTCACCGCTACCCGCAGCGCCCTGGCCGCCGCGGACTGACCCCGCCACGCGAGCCTCCTCCGCGAGCCCGCACGCGACGACGCCCCGGCCGTGGGCCGGGGGCGTCGTCGATGTCGCTGCTGTCGGGGTGCGTGACTCGGGTCAGACGCCCATCGGGTGCCAGACCGTCTTGAGCTCCAGGAAGTCGGTCATGGTGTCGAGCCCGGGCTCGCGGGTGAAGTCGGGCTCGGCCGCCGGGGCGCGACGCACGCGCTTGAGGTTGTCGGCCGCGGCCACCTCCAGGTCGCGCGCCAGCTCGGTCTGGCCCGCGGTGCCGAGCAGGTCGAGGGCGTTGACGTCCATGTGCGAGGCCAGCCACGGGCCGAGGGTCGCGGCCGACCCGGTCAGCACGTTGACCACGCCGCCGGGCACGTCGGAGGTGGCGAGCACCTCGGCGAGGGTCACCGCCGCCAGCGGCCGGGAGTACGACGACACGACGACCGCGGTGTTGCCCGTGACGACGACCGGCGCGATCGCGGTGACCAGCCCGAGCAGCGAGGACCGCTCGGGGGCGAGGACGGCGACGACGCCGGTGGCCTCGGGGGTGGTGAGGTTGAAGAACGGCCCGGCGACGGGATTGGCGCCGCCGACCACCTGGGTGATCTTGTCGGCCCAGCCGGCGTACCAGACCAGCCGGTCGACGGACTCGTCGACCACGCGCTCGGCCTTGCTCGCCGACAAGCCCTCGGACTGCACGACGGCCTGCACGAACTGCGGGCGACGGTCCTCGAGCACCTCGGCGACGCGGTAGAGCACCTGGGCGCGGTTGTAGGCCGTGCGGCCCGACCAGGGACCGAAGGCCTTGCGGGCGGCGACGACGGCGTCGCGGGCGTCCTTGCGCGAGGCGAGGGCGGCGTTGGCCACGAAGGCTCCCTTCGCGTCGGTGACCTCGTAGGTGTAGCCGGACTCCGAGCGGGGGAAGGCGCCCCCGACGTAGAGCTTGTAGGTCTTGCGCACGTCGATGCGGTCGCTCATCGCTGTCCTCCCTCGAGGTAGGCCGCGAGGCCGTGACGGCCGCCCTCGCGCCCGTAGCCGGACTCCTGGTAGCCGCCGAAGGGGCTGGTGGGGTCGAACTTGTTGAACGTGTTGGCCCACACCACGCCGGCGCGCAGCCGGCTGGCGATCTCCAGGATGCGCGAGCCCTTCTCCGACCAGATGCCGGCGGAGAGGCCGAAGGGGGTGTTGTTGGCCTTCTCGACCGCCTCGGAGGGGGTGCGGAAGGTCAGCACCGACAGCACGGGGCCGAAGATCTCCTCGCGGGCGATCCGGTGGGCCTGGGTCACCCCGGTGAAGACCGTCGGGGGGAACCAGAAGCCCCGCTCGGGCAGCTCGCAGGCCGGCGACCAGCGCTCGCCGGAGACCTCCTGCTCGCCGACGTCGGCCAGCTCGCGGATGCGGGCGAGCTGGGCGGCGGAGTTGATCGCGCCGATGTCGGTGTTCTTGTCGAGCGGGTCGCCCAGGCGCAGGGTCGACATCCGCTCGCGCAGGCGGTCGAGGACCTCCTCGGCGATCGACTCCTGCACCAGCAGCCGCGAGCCGGCGCAGCAGACGTGGCCCTGGTTGAAGAAGATGCCGGTGACGATGCCCTCGACGGCCTGGTCGACGGGGGCGTCGTCGAAGACGATGTTGGCCGCCTTGCCGCCCAGCTCGAGCGTGACCTTCTTGGAGGTGCCGGCCACCGTGCGGGCGATGGCCTTGCCGACCGCGGTCGAGCCGGTGAAGGCGACCTTGTCGACGCCGGGGTGGGCCACGAGGGCCTGACCGGTGGCGCCCGCGCCGGTGACGATGTTGACGACGCCCGCGGGCAGGTCGGCCTGCTGGCAGATCTCGGCGAAGAGCAGCGCGGTCAGCGGCGTCGTCTCAGCCGGCTTCAGCACCACGGTGTTGCCGCAGGCCAGTGCGGGCGCGACCTTCCACGCCAGCATCAGCAGCGGGAAGTTCCACGGGATGACCTGGCCGGCGACGCCGAGCGGGGTCGTGCCGTAGCCCGCGTGCTCGAGCTTGTCGGCCCAGCCGGCGTAGTAGAAGAAGTGCGCGGCGACCGTCGGCACGTCGACGTCGCGCGACTCCTTGATCGGCTTGCCGTTGTCGATGGTCTCCAGCACGGCCAGCTCGCGGCTGCGCTCCTGGATGATCCGCGCGATGCGGTAGAGGTACTTGGCGCGCTCGCGGCCGGGCATCCGGCCCCACACGCGCTCGTGGGCCTTGCGGGCGGCCTTGACCGCGGCGTCGACATCGGCGTCGCTGGCCTCGGCGACCTCGGCGAGGACCTCCTCGGTGGCGGGGTCGACGGTCGCGAAGGGGGTGCCGTGGCCGTCGACGAACTCGCCGCCGACGAAGAGGCCGTAGGTCGCCTTGATGTCCACGACGGCGCGCGACTCGGGCGCCGGGGCGTAGTCGAAGGGGCTGCTGGGTGTCATGGGATCAGTCCAGGGTGAAGTAGTCGGGGCCGGAGTAGCGGCCGGTGCGCAGCTTGGTGCGCTGCATGAGCAGGTCGTTGAGCAGCGTCGAGGCGCCGAAGCGGAACCAGTCCGGGTCGAGCCAGTCGGCGCCGGCGACCTCGTTGACCATCACGAGGTACTTGATCGCGTCCTTGCTGGTGCGGATGCCGCCCGCGGGCTTCACCCCGACCATCTGGCCGGTCTGGCGGCGGAAGTCGCGCACGGCCTCCAGCATTACCAGCGTCACCGGGAGGGTGGCGGCGGGCTGCACCTTGCCGGTCGAGGTCTTGATGAAGTGGGCGCCGGCCAGCATGGCCAGCCAGGAGACCCGGCGGACGTTGTCGTAGGTCTGCAGCTCGCCGGTCTCGAAGATCACCTTGAGGTGGGCGTCCTCGCCGTCGGCGCGGGCGCAGGCCTCGCGCACGGCCACGATCTCCTCGAAGACCTGGAGGTAGCGGCCGGAGAGGAAGGCCCCGCGGTCGATGACCATGTCGATCTCGTCGGCGCCGGCCTCGACCGCGTCGCGGGTGTCGGCGAGCTTGATGTCGAGGGCCGCGCGACCGCTCGGGAAGGCGGTGGCCACGGCGGCCACGTGCACGCCGCTGTCGCCGAGGGTCTCCTTGGCGGTGGCGACCATGTCGGGGTAGACGCACACCGCGGCCGCCGACGGGCACGCCGGGTCGGCGGGGTCGGGGCGCACGGCCTTGGCGGCCAGCGCGCGCACCTTGCCGTGGGTGTCGGAGCCCTCGAGGGTGGTGAGGTCGACCATGCGGATGGCCAGGTCGAGCGCGTGCTCCTTGGCCGTGGTCTTGATCGAGCGCGTCGCCAGCGACGCGGCCCGGGCCTCGGCGCCGACCTGGTCGACACCGGGGAGCCCGTGGAGGAAACGGCGCAGCGCCGCGTCGGACGAGGTGACGTCCGCGAGGCCGCTGCCGCCGGTCGGCGCGGTGGCAGCCGACGAGGCAGTGATAGGCATGAGGGCAGCATAGGGTTGCGCGCCGTCGGTGCCCCAACCGGCGACCGGGCCCCACCGGGCCCCGCAGTGAGCGCACGCGGAGGAGAGTCACGTGGTCGACGAGAGCGTCGAGGTCCAGCGCTTCCCGCCCAGCAACGGCAGGTTCACCGGCTACCTCGGTCTCGCCATCGGTCCGGCCGTCCTCGTCCTGGCCGGCGTGTACGGCGGGCTGGGCCCGGCCCTCGTCGTGGGCGTCGCGCTGTTCGAGGTCGTGGTGTGGCTGGTCATGCTGCGCCCGGCCGTCTGGGTCGAGGGCGACGTGCTGGTGCTGCGCCACCTCGTGCGCACCGACCGGGTGCCGCTGGCCGCGGTCACCAGCGTGGTCGTGCGCCACGTCCTGGCCGTCTTCGCCGGTGAGCGCCGCTTCGTCTCCCCGACCATCGCGCGCAGCTCGCGCCAGCTCATCGGCGAGGCGCGTGCGGCCCGTCGGGGAGGTCGCCCCAGCAGCTGGCTCAGCGAGGTCACCGCGCCCGCGGGCAAGGGCGTCGACCAGGCCGACTTCGTCGAGCAGCGGCTGCGTCACCTGGCCGAGCAGGCCCGTCTGGCGCGCGGAGTGGCGGCCCGCTCGCCCGAGCAGGAGGCGCTGCTCGGCGAGGCCCGGCGCAGCACCAGCTGGCCCTGGGTGGGCGTCGTCGTGGTGCTCGCCGTCGCCCTCGTGGTGACCCTGCTCGTGTGACCCTGCTCGTGTGACCCTGCCCTGACGCCGCGCGTGTGACCCTGCTCGTAGGACCCTGCCCGTGCGACGTCGTCGCGCAGCGCCGGGCCCCCGCCGGGGCCTACAGTCCCGCGGCGGCCGCGAGGTCGGTGCGGACGGCGTCGAGGCGTCCCGCGGCGACGATGCGGGCGGCCGCGACGGCATCGGCCACGTCGGCGTCGGGGCCGGCCTCCACGGGCACGACCACCTCGAGGTAGCACTTGAGCTTGGGCTCGGTGCCGCTGGGGCGCACGACCACGCGCGCGCCCTCGGCGAGTCGGTAGCGCAGGCCCTCGGTGGGCGGCAGGCCGCCGGCGGGCGGAGCGGCGAGGTCGTCGACCGCCTCCACCGCGAGGCCCCCGAGCACGGTCGGCGGGGTGGAGCGCAGCGTCTGCATCGCCCGGGTGATGACGCCGAGGTCCTCGACGCGCACCGAGAGCTGGTCGGTGGCGTGCAGGCCGTGGCGGCGTGCGATGTCGTCGAGCAGGTCCAGCAGCGTGCGGCCCTCGGCCTTGGCCCCGGCGGCGATGTCGCACAGCAGCAGGAGCGCCGAGACGCCGTCCTTGTCGCGCACGTGCTCGGGGTCGCAGCAGTAGCCGAGCGCCTCCTCGTAGCCGAAGGCGAGGCCGTCGACGCGACCGATCCACTTGAAGCCGGTGAGGGTCTCGACGTAGGGCTGGCCGGCGGCAGCGGCCATGGTGCCGAGCAGGCTGGAGGAGACGAGGGAGGTGGCGTAGGTGCCTTCGCGGCCCGAGCGCAGCAGGTGGTCGGCGAGCAGGGCGCCGACCTCGTCGCCGCGCAGCATGCGCCAGCCCTGCGGGGTCGGCACGGCCGCCGCGCAGCGGTCGGCGTCGGGGTCGTTGGCGACCACGAGGTCGGCGTCGACGCGGGCGGCCAGCTCCATGGCCAGGTCCATGGCGCCCGGCTCCTCGGGGTTGGGGAAGGCGACGGTGGGGAAGTCGGGGTCGGGCTGCTCCTGCTGCTCCACCACGCGGGGGGCCGCGAATCCGGCCGTCTCCAGCACCGCGGCGACCGAGGTGCCGCCGACGCCGTGCAGGGGGGTGTAGACGATGTCGAGGTCGCGCGGCCCGTCGGCCACGAGGGCGGCGGTGGTGTCGAGGTAGCGGTCGACGACCTCCTCGCCCAGCACCCGCCCGGGGCGACCGCGGGGCACGTCGGCGACCCGGCCGACCGCGGCGATCTGCGCGGCGATGGCGGCGTCGACGGGGGCGACGATCTGGCTGCCGTCGCCGAGGTAGACCTTGTAGCCGTTGTCCTCGGGCGGGTTGTGGCTGGCGGTGACCATCACGCCGGCGGCGCAGCCGAGCTCGCGGATGGCGTAGGCGAGCACGGGTGTCGGCAGGGGGGCGGGCAGCAGGTGGGCCTCGAAGCCGGCGCCGGTCATCACCTCGGCGGTGTCGCGCGCGAAGACGTCGCTGTTGTGCCGCGCGTCGTAGCCGATCACCACGCCGCCGCGCGCCCCCGTCCCCCGGAGGTACGCCGCGAGACCGGCGGCCGCCCGCGTCACCACCACGCGGTTCATCCGGCGGGGCCCCGCACCCAGGGCGCCGCGCAGGCCGGCCGTGCCGAACTCCAGCGTGCCGTCGAAGCGGTCGGCCAGGTCGCCCTGCGCCGCCGCGTCGCCCGCCTCGGCCGCCGTCACGACCGCGTCCAGCTCGGCCCGGGTGGCCGGGTCGGGGTCGTCGGCGGTCCAGGCGCGGGCGAGGTCGAGCAGCGTGGCGAGGTCGGGGCGGGTCATGGGGCTGACGCTAGTGCGTGGCGACCGGCGGTCCTAGCCGGGCCGGTCCGGCGCCGCGAGCGCTCAGGAGCCGCAGCGACCACCCGGCGCCGGCACCGGGTCCGACGCGGCCCGGAAGCCGGTGGCCCAGGCGCGCGTCACGCTGCCGGCCACCCCGTCGGCGTCGGTGAACTCCAGGCCGAAGCGGTCCCAGCCGCCGCCGCGGCGGGCCTGCGAGACGCGTGCGAAGACGTAGTAGTCGCCGGGCCTCACCTGCGCGGGCAGGGCGCTCCGCTCGCCCCACGCCACGGTGTCGCGCTCGCTCCGGGGAGGCGCGGTGCCGCGTGCCATGCCGGTGTAGGACACCTGCCCGGGCGGGCGGCGACTGATCGACTGCCCGGAGACCTCGACGCCCTGCAGCCCCTCGAGCACCAGGCGCTCGACCGTCGCCGGGGCGCTCACCCGGAACGACTCCCAGACCACGTAGGGCTTCCGGGCGGGCGCGCACCGGGTGCTCGTGCCCCGGTCCAGGGCGACGGCGGTCGAGCGGGCGGGTGGCGCCGGGTCGCTCGGGGTCGGCGTGGCCGGCGAGGACGCGGAGGGAGCGCCGGGCCCGGCCGACCCGTCCTGACCGCCGCCACTGCTGCAGGCGGCGGTGACGCCGACGAGGACGGAGAGCAGGGCGACCGAGAGACGACGAGGCACGACCGGAGGCTGCCCCGCGCCGGTGCGGGGGAAACCGGGTCCCCCTCACGCCCGCTCAGGCGTCGATGCTGCTCATGTCGCCGTAGCGCTCGCCCACCACGGCGTCGCGCGGCACGGCACGCTCGAGGGCCTCGAGGTCGGCGGCGTCGAGGGAGACCGCGACGGCCCCGGCGTTCTCCTCCAGGTAGCGCACGCGCTTGGTGCCGGGGATGGGGGCGACGCCGAGGGTGTCGTCGCCTTGCGCGAGCACCCAGGCGAGCGCGAGCTGGCCGGGGGTGCAGCCCTTGGCCTCGGCGATCCCGCGCACCTTCGCCACGAGCGCGAGGTTGGCGCGCAGCCCCTCGCCGTTGAGCCGGGGGAAGTACGCCGTGCGACGCGAGTCGCCCTCCTCCAGCTGGCTCTCGTCGGTGATCGCGCCGGTGAGGATGCCGCGACCCAGCGGCGAGTAGGGCACCAGGCCGATGCCGAGCTCACGCAGCACGGGGAGGATCTCGTCCTCGAGGTCCCGGGTGAACAGGGAGTACTCGGTCTGCAGCGCGGTGATCGGGTGGGTGGCGTGGGCGCGCCGGATCGTGGCGGCCGAGGCCTCCGAGAGCCCCAGGTGGCGGACCTTGCCGGCCTCGACGAGCTCGGCCATCGCGCCGACGGTCTCCTCGATCGGCACGGTCTTGTCGACACGGTGCTGGTAGTAGAGGTCGAGGTGGTCCACGCCGAGCCGTCGCAGCGAGGCGTCGCACGCGGTGCGCACGTAGTCGGGCCTGCCGTTGATGCCCAGGCGGGTGCCGTCGGGCAGCCGCTCGTTGCCGAACTTCGTGGCCAGCTGGACCTCGTCACGGCGGCCGGCGATGGCGCGGCCCACCAGCTGCTCGTTGGTGAAGGGGCCGTACATGTCGGCGGTGTCGAGCAAGGTCACGCCGAGGTCGAGGGCGCGGTGGATGGTGTCGACGCCGGTCTGCTCGTCGCCGGTGCCGTAGAACTCCGACATGCCCATGCAGCCCAGGCCGAGGGCGGAGACGGTGAGGGGTCGACCCTCGTGGGAGGCGGTGCCGAGGGTGCGGGTCGGGATGCTCGCGGGGATCGGTGCGGAGGTGCTCATGGGTCCACCCAAGCGCGGCGGTCCAAGCCGGGGGTGCGTCAGCGCGCGCCGAGCAGGTCCAGCTCCGCCGCGAGCTCGACGAAGAGCGCCTGGTTGAGGGCGAAGGCCGCCTGCACCTCGGCCACGACCGCCTCCTGCTGCGCCTCGTCGAGGTCGAGCCCGTCGAGGCGCAGGCGGTAGCCGTCCTTGTAGGGCTTGGGCCTCGGCACGGCGTCGAAGCGGTAGAAGTCCGTGCCGCGGCCCCCGAGCTCGAAGGTGCGGTCGAGGGTGCGGCCGATGGCCTGGCCCCCGGAGAGGTCGCCGAGGTAGCGGGTGTAGTGGTGGGCCGCGAAGCCGGCGCCGCCGGCCACGCCGGTGCTGGCCTCGATGCGGCGCTCGTAGGCCGCGACCGCGGGGGAGTCGACCTCGCGGGGCCCGCCGGGCGCCCAGTGCTCCAGGTCGGCCTCCAGCGCGGCCGACCGCTCGAGGTCGGGGTCGTGGACCGCGACGACACCGGGGTGGTGCAGGTGGGCGCGGGCGGTGCGCTCGAGCGCGGCGTACACGCGCTGCAGCCGCAGCAGGTAGGCGGTGTAGCCGGCGGCGTCGACCCCGCCCTCGAGCAGCCGGGTGACGAAGACCGAGGCCTCGGCGGCGCGGTGCTCGGCCATCGACCCCTCGCGCATGCGCGCCGACAGCGTGCTCACGCGGGCAGGTCGGACGCGGGCACGTCGGGCAGGGGGTGGGCGCGCAGCATCGCCGCGGCCATGGCCACCAGGTTGGCGACGAAGGCGTCGGTGTCGAGGCGCTCGCGCCGGGGGGAGTCGCCGCCCAGGGCCCGGGCGCGGTCGCCGATGGCGCGCAGCACGAAGCCGGTCATCAGGCTCAGCCGCTCGTCGCGCAGCGCGTCGGGCATCGTCGGCATCCGCTCGACGATGAGGGCGTAGACCTCGTGGCCCCCGGTGCGGGCCAGCGCCTCCTCCACCCCGTCCATGGCGCGGGCGTGGTCGTCGGCGATCAGCTCCGCGACGATCATGAGGTAGCAGCGACCGCGCCAGTCGCTCTCGGCCACCTCGACGCTGGGACGCACGACGGCCTCGACGGCCGCACCGAGGTCGTCGTCGGGCCGCTCGTGCGCCACGGCGAGCAGCTCGCGCTCGCGCGCGGCGAGGACGTCGGTGAACTGGTCGAGCACCGTGGTCAGCAGCCCCGCGCGGGAGCCGAAGTGGTAGTGCACCGCGCCCCGGTTGCGCTGGCCGGCCTGGCGGGTGATGTCGAGCAGCGAGGCGTTCTGCACCCCGTGGTCGGCGAAGGCCCGCGTGGCCGCCTCGACCAGTCGTGCCCGGGTCTCGCGACCCGAGGACAGGTCGCCGGTGGGGTCGGGGGTCTCGCCGGTCGTCTCGTCGGGGGCCATCAGATCCGCGGGACGATCGTGGAGAGGAGGTCTCCCATCCGGCTGGCCGCGGCGCGACCGGCCTCGAGGACCTCGGCGTGGTCGAGCGGCTCTCCGCTCATGCCGGCGGCGAGGTTGGTGACCAGGCTGATGCCGAGCACCTCCATGCCGGCCTCGCGCGCGGCGATGGCCTCCAGGGTCGTGCTCATCCCGACCAGGTGGCCGCCGATCGCGCGGACCATCCCGATCTCGGCGGGGGTCTCGTAGTGCGGTCCGGGGAACTGGACGTAGACGCCCTCGTCGAGGCTCGGGTCGATCTCGCGGCACAGGGCGCGCAGGCGCGGGGAGTAGAGGTCGGTGAGGTCGACGAAGCGCGCGCCCTCGATGGGGGAGCGGCCGGTGAGGTTGATGTGGTCGCTGATCAGCACCGGCTGGCCGGGGCTCCAGGTCTCCTTGAGCCCGCCGCAGCCGTTGGTGAGCACGATCGTGGAGCAGCCCGCGGCGGCCGCGGTGCGGACCGGGTGGACCACGGCCGGCACGCCCTTGCCCTCGTAGTAGTGGGTGCGCGAGAGGAAGACCAGCAGGTTGCGCTCGCCCGAGCGCACCGAGCGAATCGTGCCGGAGTGGCCGGCGACCGCGGCGGGGTTGAAGCCGGGCAGGTCGGTCGTGGCGATCTCGGCCGTGGCCTCGCCGAGTGCGTCCACCGCGGGGAGCCAGCCGGACCCGAGCACCAGGGCCACGTCGTGGCGCTCGACGCCGGTCAGGTCGGCGAGCTTCTGGGCGGCGTCGGTGGCCAGGGAGTATGCGTCGTCGTTCACCTCCTCAGCCTATGCGTGCCGCGACCCGTCGCGGGCCACGGGCCGCGCCCGGGGAGCTACAGGCCCGAGGAGCGGCAGGGGCGTCGGCGCAGGGCGGCGACGTAGTCGGCGGGGGCGTCGGCGGCCTCGGCGGCGTCGGCCAGCACGCCGAGGTAGGAGGCGGAGGGCAGGCCGCCCTCGTAGGCGTCGAGGACGTAGGCCCACGTGACCTGCTCGCCGGTGAGCGTGGAGACCCGCACCCGGGTCTTGCGGTAGAGGCCGGTGTCGGCCTGCTCCCAGCCGTCGAGGCTGCTCTCGTCCTCGCGGGTGACGTCGTAGACGGCCACGAAGACCTGCTCGAAGGGGTCCTGGACGATGGTGGGCAGGGCGCCGTCCCAGCCGTGCTCCTCGCCACCGAAGGTCAGCCGCCAGCCCTCCAGCCAGCCGGTCGTGCGCAGCGGCGAGTGGGGGCAGCGCTCGCCCATGCGGGCGGGATCGAGGTTGCTCCCGTAGGCGGCGTAGAGCGTCACGTGACGAAGAGTAGTGCCGGGTGCCCGCCCGCCTTGGGCCGACCTGCGCGCGAGCCCTAGGGTGGAGCCCGTGAGCACGCACTTCGATGTCCTCGTCCTCGGCGCCGGTCCCGGTGGCTACGTCGCCGCGATCCGCGCGGCCCAGCTCGGCAAGAAGGTCGCCGTGGTGGAGGAGAAGTACTGGGGCGGTGTCTGCCTCAACGTCGGGTGCATCCCCTCCAAGGCCCTGCTCAAGAACGCCGAGCTCGCCCACGTGCTGACCCACGAGAAGGCCAAGTACGGCATCGAGGGCGACGCCACCATGGCCTTCGGGCCCACCCACAAGCGCAGCCGCCAGGTCTCCGGCGGCATCGTCAAGGGCGTCCACTTCCTGATGAAGAAGAACAAGATCACCGAGATCGACGGCTGGGGCACCCTCACCGGCGCGGTCGACGGCGGTCAGGGCGTCGACGTCAAGGACAAGGACGGCAACGTCACCTCCTACACCTGCACCGACCTCATCGTCGCCGCGGGCGCCAAGACCCGGCTCATCCCGGGCACCTCGCTCAGCGAGCGGGTCGTGACCTACGAGGAGCAGATCCTCACCGACCAGCTGCCCGGCTCCATCATCATCGCCGGCTCCGGCGCGATCGGCGTGGAGTTCGCCTACGTGCTGAAGAACTTCGGCGTCGAGGTGACCATCGTGGAGTTCCTCGACCGCATGGTGCCCACCGAGGACGCCGACGTGTCCAAGGAGCTGCTCAAGCACTACAAGAAGCTCGGCGTCGACGTGCGCCTGTCGACCAAGGTCGAGTCGATCGAGGACTCCGGCGACCAGGTCTCGGTGACGGTGTCGAAGGACGGCCAGCAGGAGGTCCTCAAGGCCGACAAGGTCATGCAGGCCATCGGCTTCGCCCCGCGCGTCGAGGGCTACGGCCTCGAGGCGGCCGGTGTGGAGCTCACCGAGCGGGGAGCGATCGCCGTCGACGGGCGGGGCCGCACCAATGTCGAGCACGTCTACGCCATCGGCGACGTCACCGGCAAGATGATGCTGGCCCACGCCGCGGAGGCCATGGGCATCGTGGCCGCCGAGACCATCGCCGGCGCGGAGACCATGGAGATCGACTTCGACATGATCCCGCGGGCGACCTACTGCCAGCCGCAGGTGGCCTCGTTCGGCTACTCCGAGCAGCAGGCCAAGGACAAGGGCTACGACGTCAAGACCTCCACCTTCCCCTTCTCGGCCAACGGCAAGGCGCAGGGACTCGGCGACGCGGTCGGCTTCGTGAAGGTCGTCGCCGACGCCGAGCACAACGAGATCATCGGCGCCCACCTCATCGGCCCCGACGTGACCGAGCTGCTGCCGGTGCTGACCCTGGCCCAGCAGTGGGACCTCACCGCCGACGAGGTGGCCCGCAACGTCTTCGCCCACCCGACGCTGGGTGAGTCGGTGAAGGAAGCCGTGCACGGCATCGCCGGCCACATGATCAACTTCTGACCGCCCCCGTCAGCCCCCGTCAGCCTCTGACCGAGCCCGCCAGCGCGAGGAGCACAGCCATGCCCGACCGGACAGTCGACAAGGTCGTCATCATCGGCGGTGGTCCCGGGGGCTACGAGTCCGCGCTGGTCGCCAGCCAGCTCGGGGCCGAGGTGACCGTGGTCGACACCGACGGTCTCGGCGGGTCGGCGGTCATCACCGACTGCGTGCCGAGCAAGACCCTCATCGCCACCTCCGAGCTGATGACCGAGGTCGCCGGCGCCGCCGAGCTCGGGGTCAACTTCCACGACGTGGAGGGTGACGCGGCCACGACGCTCAGCGTGGACCTGGCCCGGGTCAACACCCGGGTCAAGGCCCTCGCCGCCGAGCAGTCGGTCGACATCGGCCGCCGCCTCGACCGCGAGAACGTCACGGTGGTGCGCGGCCGCGGCCGCCTCGACGGCCCCGAGCGCGTCGTGGTGACCGCCCCCGACGGCTCCGAGCAGACCCTCGAGGCCGGCGCCGTGCTCATCGCCACCGGTGCCTCGCCCCGCACGCTGCCCAGCGCCCAGCCCGACGGCGAGCGGATCCTCACCTGGGAGCAGGTCTACGACCTCACCGAGGTGCCGACCGAGCTGATCGTGGTCGGCTCGGGCGTGACCGGGGCCGAGTTCGCGTCGGCCTACCTCGCCCTCGGGATCCCCGTCACCCTCGTCTCCTCGCGCGACCGCGTGCTGCCCGGCGAGGACGCCGACGCCTCGGCCGTGCTCGAGGAGGTCTCCAAGCGCCGCGGCATGAAGGTGCTCTCCCGCTCGCGGATGGAGTCGGTGACCCGCGACGGCGACGTCGTGACCGTGACGCTCACCGACGGCCGCAGCGTGCAGGGCTCGCACTGCATCCTCGCGCTCGGCTCGGTGCCCAACACCACCGACCTCGGTCTCGAGGACGCCGGCGTGCGGCTCAAGGACGGCGGCTTCGTCGGCGTCGACCGTGTCTCGCGCACCACGGCCCGCGGGGTCTACGCCGCCGGTGACTGCACCGGTGTGCTGATGCTCGCCTCGGTGGCGGCCATGCAGGGCCGGATCGCGATGTACCACTTCCTCGGCGACGCCGTCGCGCCCCTGGACCTCAAGAAGGTCGCCTCCAACGTCTTCACCGCCCCCGAGATCGCCACGGTCGGCTGGTCGCAGCAGGCCGTCGACAACGGGGAGATCACCGCCGAGGTCGTCATGCTGCCGCTGTCGGGCAACCCGCGGGCCAAGATGCAGGGCGTGCGCGACGGGTTCGTCAAGCTCTTCTGCCGTCCCGGCACCGGCATCGTCGTCGGCGGCGTGGTGGTCGGTCCTCGGGCCAGCGAGCTGATCCACCCGGTGTCGCTGGCCGTGGCGGAGTCGATCACCGCCGACCAGCTCGCGGCCACCTTCACCGTCTACCCCTCGATGAGCGGGTCGATCGCGGAGGCCGCCCGCCGGCTGCACCGCGTCTGACCCGCGTCTGCCGCGCGCCCGGGCCGCGTCTGACCGGGAGCGGCCGCCGCGCGGCCGGCCTCAGAGCCGGTCGAGCAGGACCTCGAGCCGCTGGATCTCCGCGGTCTGGCCCGCGGAGATCTCGGTGGCGATCTCGTTGACGCGCTGGTCGGAGCCGTCGGCGAGCACCGCCTCGGCCATCGTGACCGCGCCCTCGTGGTGGCGGATCATGTCGGTGAGGAAGAGCCGGTCGAAGTCGACGCCCTCGGCCGCGGCCAGGGCGTCGAGGTCGTCGGAGCCGAGCATCCCGGGCATGGCCCCCATGCCCTCCATGCCCTCCATGTCGTGACCCTCGTGCCCCGTCGCGGAGTCGCCCGACACCGCCTCGGTCATCTCCGCCAGGTCGGACTCGTCGGGCACCGGGAGGCCGCGGGCGTCGAGCCACGCCGCCATCTCGAGGATCTCGGGGCCCTGGCCCGCCGCGATGCGGTCGGCCGCTGCGAGCACGGCCGGGCTCGCAGCCCGGGTCTGCGCCAGGTCGACCAGCGTCAGCGCCTGCGCGTGGTGGGGCACCATCTGGGTCAGGAACGACGCGTCGTCGGCGTCGACGCCGGCGGGCAGGGCCGCCGCAGGGGCGTCCGACGCGCCCCCCTCCGGCGTGTCCGCGGCGCCGTCGTCGGAGCTGCACCCCGCGAGGCCCAGCGCGAGCACGGCGGCGGCCGCGGCGATCGACGTACGGTGCAGGACAACGACCCGAGTCATGGATCCAGCACATCACAGGGTGGCGCGATCGGGCCACAGCGGCCAAGATTCTCCTGACCCACCCCTCCGCGGCACCCGCGGAGGGATTCGACACTCGGACGAAGGGCCCACCCCCGTGACACCACCCACCCCCCGCCGCACCCGCGCCGGGCTCGCGCTGCTCTCGCTGGCCCTCGGCGCCGGCGCGGTCGCCGGCCTCACGGTCACCGGCGCCGGCTCGGCCTCCGCCGAGCGCACCGACCCGACCTGCACCCCCGCCGAGCGCGCCGACCTGCGCGCCGCCGGCGACAACTTCGACGACGCCTGCGCGCTGCCCGGCCAGGCGCTCGCCGGGCTCGACTCCTACGAGGCCACCGCCGACCAGGGCGAGGTCGACAAGAGCAGCAACGTGCGGCAGATCGCCCGCAAGCCGCTGGTCGGCTCCTTCACCCCGGAGAACGGCGGCGTCGGCAGCGACCTGGCCTTCCAGGGCAAGTACGCCTACGACGGCAACTACAACGGCTTCGCGGTCTTCGACATCTCCCGCCCCACCGAGCCGAAGCGCGTGGCCCAGGTCGAGTGCCCCGGGGGCCAGGGCGACGTCTCGGTCTACCGCGACGTCCTCGTGCTGAGCGTCGACTCCAGCCGCAGCGACGACTCGTGCAGCAGCGTCTCGCAGTCGGCCGAGGAGGAGTCCTCGTGGGAGGGCCTGCGGGTCTTCGACATCTCCGACCCCGCCGCCCCGGAGTACGTCGCGTCGGTGGAGACCGACTGCGGCTCGCACACCCACACCCTCGCCCCGTCGAAGTCGGGGCAGCGGCTCTTCGTCTACGTGTCCTCCTACGGACCCAACGACGCCTTCCCCGACTGCCAGACCCCGCACGACCGCATCAGCATCGTCACCGTGCCCGTGGCCGACCCCGCCGGGGCGGAGCTGCTCCGCACGCCGAGGCTGTTCCCCGGCGGCGGCAACCCCGGCAGCGGCGTGCCCGGCGGCAACAGCGCCACGAGCGGCTGCCACGACATCACCGCCTACCCGAAGAAGGACCTCGCCGCGGGGGCCTGCATGGGCGACGGCATCCTGATGGACATCAGCAAGCGCGCCGAGCCCCGCGTCATCGACCGGGTCCGCGACGAGCGCAACTTCGCCTTCTGGCACAGCGCCACCTTCAACAACGCCGGCACCAAGGTCGTCTTCACCGACGAGCTCGGCGGCGGCGGTGCGCCGACCTGCAACCCCGGCACCGGCCCCAAGCGGGGCGCCAACGGCATCTACGACATCGTGCGTCGCGACCTGGAGTTCCGCAGTTACTACAAGATCCCGCGCACCCAGGCGCTCACCGAGAACTGCGTGGCCCACAACGGCTCGCTGATCCCGGTGGAGGGCCGCGACATCATGGTGCAGGCGTGGTACCAGGGCGGCTTCTCGGTCTTCGACTTCACCAACTCCCGCAAGCCGGTCGAGATCGCCCACTTCGACCGCGGAGCCATCTCCGACACCGAGCTCGTGCTCGGTGGCTCCTGGTCGACGTACTGGTACAACGGCCACATCTACTCCAGCGACATCACCCGCGGCCTCGAGGTCTTCGCCATCGACGACCCGCGCGTGAACAAGGCCAAGAAGGTGCGCATGGGCACCTTCAACGCCCAGTCGCAGCCGTCCTACAACGGCTGACCGCACCACCCCGCACGGCACCGCACCGCACCGAGCGGGCTTGAGACGCGCCCGGTCCTCCTGTGAGGATCGGGCGCGTCCTGCCTGCCTCCACCCCCCGGGAGTCCCTGTGCGCCACATCCGCCCCGCCCGTGCCCACCCCGCGCGCCGCCTGAGCGGCCCAGGCCCCCTGCTGTCGGTGGCCCTGCTGTCGGTGGCACTGCTGTCGGTGGCACTGGTGTCGGTCGCCCTGCCGCCGGGCGGCGCGGCCGCCGAGGAGGGGGAGCGGCGGGCCCCGATCGGTGGCGTCGACCTGGCCGGGCGCGGCTACGGCCACGGCATCGGCCTGTCGCAGTGGGGCGCCGAGGGCGCCGCGCGCCAGGGACTCGGGGCCCAGCGGATCCTGCGCTTCTACTACCCCGGCACCGGCCGGGGCACGGTCGGCGGCGACGTCAGGGTGCTGATCTCGGCCGACACCAGCGACGACGTCGTCGTGAGCGCGCGTCGGGCCCTGACCGCGACCGGGTCGGCGGGCTCGGCGCGCACCTGGCGACTCGACGAGGCCCGCCCCGAGGCGAGCCGGTGGCGGATCACCGCCGCCGCCGACGGCGACAGCCTGGTCTCGTCGCAGACCTCGGGCGGCCCCTGGAAGCGGTGGCGGGTGCTGCCGGGGCAGGCGCAGTTCGCGGCCGGGGGAGCACCGGTGCGGCTGCACACGCCCGCGGGCGCCGTGGACTACCGCGGCGCGCTGCGCTCGGCGGCCTCCGGGTCGGGCCGCGACACCGTCAACGTCGTCGCGCTGGAGTCCTACCTGCGGGGCGTGGTGCCGGCCGAGGTGATCGCCTCGACCTGGGACCCCGACGCGATCCGCGCCCAGGCCGTCGCCGCCCGCACCTACGCCGCCTTCGAGCGCGCCGCCGCACCGGGCTCGCGGCACTACCAGCTGTGCGACACCGCCGCCTGCCAGGTCTACGGCGGCTTCTCCGCCGAGCACCCGCGGGCCGACGCGGCGATCCGGGCCACCGCGCGCCAGGTGCGCACGAAGGACGGGAAGCCGATCTTCGCGCAGTTCTCGGCCAGTAACGGCGGCTGGACCCGGGCCGGATCCTTCGGCTACCTGCGGGCGAAGAAGGACCCCTACGACCCGTGGCGCGGCAACCCCTACGTGCCGTGGCCCGAGGGCACGGTGCGGATCAGCGACGAGGCGCTCGAGGGGGCGCTGCCGCAGATCGGAGAGCTCACCGGCGTGGAGGTCACCCGCCGCGACGGAGACGGCCCGCGCGGCGGTCGCGTCGTCGAGGTGCGCGTGAGCGGCACCGACGCCTCCAGCACCGTGAGCGGTGACCGGTTCCGCTCGTTCTTCGGGCTGCGCTCGGACTGGTTCTGGCTCGTCTGAGCCCCCTCCCGCGAACTACCCCGGCGTAGTTCGGGAAGAGCCCCGCGGGGCCGGTGGGTCGTGTGGTGCCATCGGGTCATGCTGTCCCGCCGCCCCCGCGGTCGTGCGCGCGTCGCTCTGCTGCTCGCCGCCGTCGCCGTGCCCCTGCTCGCCCCGCTCGCGGCGACGCCGTCCGCGTCGGCCGCGTCGGCCGCCGACACCTGGACCGTGCCGCCCGACGCCGTGCTGACCCTCACCGGCCACGGCTACGGTCACGGTCACGGCATGTCGCAGTACGGCGCGGAGGGCGCGGCCCGCCAGGGCCTGGACCACCGCGAGATCCTCGACTTCTACTACCCCGACCTGACCTGGGGCCGGCGCGCCGGACGCATCGACGTGCTCGTCGGCGCCGACACCACCGACGACCTCGTCGTGCGCGCCCGGCCGGGGCTGACGCTGCGCGACACCGCGACCGGTGAGCTGACGCTGCTGCCCGACAAGGGCGCCTCGCTGTGGCGGGTGCAGCAGGCCGCCACCGGCGCCACGCGGGTCTCCTTCCGCACCGACCGCTGGCGGCGCTGGCGCGAGCTCGAGGGCGACGGGGAGCTCGCCGCGGGCGGTCGGCCGCTCACCCTGGTGACGCCCGGCGGGGACCAGCAGTACCGCGGTCGGCTGCGTGCCGCCACCGTGACCCCCGGCTCGGCTGCCCGCGACACCGTCAACGACCTGCGCCTGGAGGCCTACCTGCGCGGCGTGGTGCCGCGCGAGGTGCCGGCGAGCTGGTCGCCGGCCGCCGTGCGCGCCCAGGCGGTGGCGGCCCGCACCTACGCCGCCTACGAGCGGCTCCACCCCCGCGGGGGCCACTTCGACGTCTACGACACCACCGCCTCCCAAGTCTACGGCGGGGTCGGCTCCGAGCACCCCGCCTCCGACGCCGCCATCGCCGACACCGCGGGGCAGGTGCTGCTCGCCGACGGGTCGCCCGCCTTCACGCAGTTCTCCTCGAGCAGCGGGGGATGGACCTCGGCCGGCTCGGTGCCCTACCTGGTGGCCCGGGCCGACCCCTACGACGACTGGGCCGGCAACCCCGTGCACGACTGGTCGGTGGGGCTGGCCGACGAGACCCTGGAGCGGCGCTGGCCCGCGGTCGGCGACCTGCGGGGCGTGCGGGTCACCGCCCGCGACGGCAACGGCGAGTGGGGCGGTCGGGTCTCGGCCCTGGTGCTGAGCGGCACGCGGGGCTCGGTCACGGTGAGCGGCGACGCGTTCCGCTCCGCGCTGGGGCTGCGCTCGACCTGGTTCACCGTCGCGGTGTCGTGACCGCCCGGGGGCCCGCGCGCAGCGCCGTGCGCACGCCGAGCCCGGCCAGCAGCGCCCAGAACGCCGCCCCCACGCCGAGCACGACGACGCCGGAGGCGGCGACGAGGAAGGTGACGGCCGCGGCCTCACGCTGCTCGCGCGCGCCCAGGGCGTCGCTGGCCGAGGCGGCGAACGTGCCCAGCAGCGCCAGCCCGGCGGCCGCCGGCACCACCGCGCCGGAGGAGGCGGCCACCAGCGAGGCCAGGGCGGCGCTGGCCACCGCCAGCGCGAGGTAGGCCACCGCCGCGGTGACGGCGGCCACCCAGCGGCGCCCACGGTCGGGGCCGGCCTCGGGGCCGGCCGCCAGGGCCGCGGTGATCGCGGCCAGGTTGACCGCGTGGGCGCCGGCCGGGGCGCCGACCACGGTGGCCACCCCCGTGACCGCCATCGACTCGCGCCACGGCACGGCGTAGCCCTCGGCGCTCATCACCGCCACCCCGGGGAGGTTCTGCGAGGCCATCGTGACGACGTAGAGCGGCAGCGCCAGGCCCACCAGGGCCGACAGCGTCCACGTCGGAGCGGTGAGGTCGAGACGCGGCAGCAGGTCGCCCGCGGCGAGCCGGGCGCCGTCGCCGGCGGTCACGTCGACCACGGCGACGACCAACGCGGCGCCCAGCGCCGCGGGCGCGGCCCACCGGCGGGCCGCGCGCAGCAGGACCAGCCACACCACGACGACCGGCCCCACCGCCCACGGGTCGGTGGCGAGCGCCGTCACCGGCGCCAGGCACAGCGGCAGCAGCACCCCGGCGAGCATCGCCCGGGCGAGCGCGGGCGGCACCCGGGCGACCAGGTCACCCAGCCGGGGCCACGCCGCGGTGAGCAGCACCAGCGCGCCGGTGGCGACGAACGCGCCCACCGCCGCGGGCCAGCCGCCCACGGCACCGCCGGTCGTGGCCAGCAGCGCCGCGCCCGGGGTCGACCAGGCCAGGGTGAGCGGGATGCGGTGGCGCAGGCTGAGCCAGAGCATGCCCAGCGCCTGCGTGACGCAGAGCGTCAGCAGCCCGGAGGCGGCCTGGGTGGGCGAGGCGCCGACGGCCACCAGCCCGGCCAGCACGACCGCGAAGGAGCTGGAGAAGCCGACGAGGGCGACCACCACGCCGGCCAGCACCGGGCTGCCGTGGGTGGGCGCCTCCGGGACGTCGTCGGTCGTGGTCGGCACCGGGGCCTCCTCGCCGCGCTAGGGTTCCGTATACAGAACCCTAGTCGGAGGGAGCCGCCCGTGGCGGACCAGGCCCACCGCCCGGGCGCCGAGGCCGGTGCACGGGTGCGCGCCGTACGCCGCGCGCGCGGGCTGTCGCTGGCCGCGCTGGCCGAGGCCGCCGGCGTGGGCAAGGGCTCGCTCTCGGAGCTCGAGACGGGGCGCCGCAACCCGACCCTCGACACGCTCTACGCCCTCGCGGGCCCGCTCGGTGTGCCGCTGGCCGCCCTCGTCGAGGACCGCGACGGGGTCGCGGTGGCCGACCCGGGGCTGGAGACCGTGCGGCTGCACCTGCTCGCCGAGGCCGACCGCACGGTGGAGGTCTGGCTGCTGCGCATGCCTCCCGGCGGTCGTCGCCGCTCGCCGGCCCACGCCACGGGCACCCGCGAGCGCCTGGTGGTGCTGACCGGCTCGTGCCGGGTCGAGCCGGGCGACGACACCCCCCTGGAGCTCGCCGCGGGCGCCACCGCGGAGTGGGCGGCCGACCGGCCGCACGCCTACACGGCGGGCGCGGCGGGCATGACGGGCGTCGACGTCATCACGACGCCGGCGTCCGGGGGCTAGCCGACCCGCCGCAGGAACGCCAGCACCCGCTCGAGGAGCAGGTCGCTCGCGGCGGGGTCGTGGTCGACCGAGGAGGCGTCGGTGAAGAGGTGGCCCGCGCCGGGGTAGAGGAAGAGCTCGACCTCGTCCTGCGCGGCGGCCAGGGCGCGGCAGTCGTCGATGTCGCCCCAGTCGTCGTGCTCCATGACGTGCACCTGCGCCGGCAGCCCGCTCGGCCAGGGCGACCCGAGCGCCTCCGGCGGCACGCTGCCGTGCAGGAGCAGCGCCCCGCGGGCGCCGGGTCGGGTCTGGGCCAGGGTCTGCGCCGGCATCAGCCCCAGGGACATCCCGGCCCACACCACGTCGTCGGGCAGGTCGGCGGCGGCGTCCAGGCCGCGCTGGCGCACCACGTCGAAGCCGGTGGTGCGGGCGTGGGCCACGCCCTCGTCGAGGTCGGTGAAGGTCGCCCCGGCGTAGAGGTCGGGGGCGGTGACCTCGTGACCGGCCGCGCGCAGCCGGTCGGCGAAGGCGTGGAAGCCGGGCGTCTGCCCGAGGGCGTGGTGGAAGAGGACGACGTGGGTCATCGCTCGACCCTAGGCCAGCACGACGACCAGGTCACCGCCCTCGACGGCCTGGGTGCCCGACAGCGCCACCCGCTCCACCGTGCCGTCGACGGGGGCGGTGATGGCCGCCTCCATCTTCATGGCCTCGATGGTGGCCACGGTGTCGCCCGCGGCGACGCGGTCGCCCTCGGCCACGACGACGCTCACGACGCCCTGGAAGGGGGCCGCGACCTGGCCCGGCTTCGACGGGTCGGCCTTCTCCACGGCCGCGGCGTCGGCCGAGACCGAGCGGTCGCGCACCGGGATCGGGCGCATCTGGCCGTTGATGGTGCACATCACCGTGCGGATGCCGCGCTCGTCGGGCTCGCCGATCGCCTGGACGCCGAGGATGAGCTTCTTGCCCTCCGCGATCTCCACGGTGTGCTCCTCGCCGCGGCGCAGCCCGTAGAGGAAGTCCAGGGTGGACAGCACCGAGAGGTCGCCGTAGGTCGAGCGCGACTCGCGGAACTCCTTGGTCGGGCCGGCGAAGAGCAGCTCGTTGAGGGTGTCGCGGCGGGTGCGCTGGCTGACCTCGCCGTCGAGGCCCAGGCCCGCGGCCTGCTCGTCGGTGAGCTCCTCGGCCGGCGCCTGGTAGGAGCGACCCTCCAGCGCCTTGGTGCGGAACGGCTCGGGCCAGCCGCCGGGCGGGTCGCCGAGCTCGCCGTGCAGGAAGCCGATGACCGAGCCGGGGATGTCGAAGGAGGCCGGGTCGGCGGCGAACTCCTCGGGGTCGGCGCCCGCGGCGACCAGGTGGAGCGCGAGGTCGCCGACCACCTTGGACGACGGCGTCACCTTCACGACCCGGCCCAGGATGTCGTTGGCCGCGGCGTACATGTCCTCGATCTGCTCGAACTTCTCGCCCAGGCCGAGCGCGATCGCCTGCTGGCGCAGGTTGGAGAGCTGGCCGCCGGGGATCTCGTGGCGGTAGACCCGCCCGGTGGGCGCCGGCAGGCCCGACTCGAAGGGGGCGTAGACGCGGCGGGTGGCCTCCCAGTACGGCTCGAGCGCGTTGACCGCCGCGAGGTCGAGGCCGGTCTCGCGCGCCGAGAAGTCGGTGCCGGCGACCAGCGCCGAGATCGGCGGCTGCGAGGTCGTGCCCGCCATCGAGGCGGTCGCGGCGTCGACCGCGTCGACCCCGGCGTCGATGGCGGCCAGCAGGGTGGCCAGCTGCCCGCCCGGGGTGTCGTGGGTGTGCAGGTGCACCGGCAGGTCGAAGCGCTCGCGCAGCGCGGTCACCAGCGTGCGGGCCGCGGGGGCGCGCAGCAGACCGGCCATGTCCTTGATGGCCAGCACGTGGGCGCCGGCGTCGACGATCTGCTCGGCCAGGCGCAGGTAGTAGTCGAGGGTGTAGAGGTCCTCGGCGGGGTCGGAGAGGTCGCCGGTGTAGCACAGCGCGACCTCGGCCACCGTGGTGCCGGTGGCGCGCACGGCCTCGATGGCCGGGCGCATCTGCTCCACGTCGTTGAGGGCGTCGAAGATCCGGAACACGTCGATGCCGGTGGCGGCGGCCTCCTCGACGAAGGCGTGGGTCACCGCGGTGGGGTAGGGGGTGTAGCCGACGGTGTTGCGCCCGCGCAGCAGCATCTGCAGGCAGATGTTGGGCACGGCCTGCCGCAGCTGGGCCAGGCGCTCCCAGGGGTCCTCGGCGAGGAAGCGCAGCGAGACGTCGTAGGTCGCGCCGCCCCAGGCCTCCAGCGACCACAGCTGCGGGGTGGTGCGGGCGACGTGGCCGGCGACGGCGAGGAGGTCCTTGGTGCGCACCCGGGTCGCCAGCAGCGACTGGTGGGCGTCGCGGAAGGTGGTGTCGGTGACGGCCACCCCGGTGCGCTCGCGCAGGTCGCGGGCGAAGGCGTCGGGCCCCAGCGCCAGCAGCTGCTGGCGGGTGCCGTCGGGGGCGGGCACCGACAGGTCGACCCGCGGCAGCTTGGTGCGGGGGTCGAGGGTCACCGGGGCCTCGCCGTGGGGCTTGTTGACGGTGACGTCGGCGAGGTAGGCCAGCAGCTTGGTGCCGCGGTCGCCGGAGGCGCGTGCGGTGAGCAGCTGCGGGTGGGTCTCGATGAACGACGTGGTCACCCGGCCCGCGGCGAAGTCGGGGTCGTCGAGCAGCGCCTGGAGGAAGGCGATGTTGGTGGCGACACCACGGATGCGGAACTCCGCGACGGCGCGGCGCGCGCGGGCCACCGCGGTGGGGAAGTCGCGACCGCGGCAGGTGAGCTTGGCCAGCATCGAGTCGAAGTGGGCGCTGACCTCGGCGCCGGAGTAGGTCGTGCCGCCGTCGACGCGCACACCGGCGCCGCCGGGGGAGCGGTAGGTGGTGATGGTGCCGGTGTCGGGGCGGAAGTCGTTGGCGGGGCTCTCGGTGGTGATGCGGCACTGCAGCGCGGCACCGCGCAGCTGCACGGTCTCCTGCGACAGCCCGAGGTCGGCGAGGCTCTCCCCGGAGGCGATGCGCATCTGCGACTGCACGAGGTCGACGTCGGTGACCTCCTCGGTCACGGTGTGCTCGACCTGGATGCGGGGGTTCATCTCGATGAAGACGTAGTTGCCGTCGGGGTCGAGGAGGAACTCGACGGTGCCGGCGTTGCGGTAGCCGATCTCGCGGGCGAAGCGCACCGCGTCGGCGCACATGCGCTCGCGCAGCTCCGGGTCGAGGTTGGGCGCCGGGGCGATCTCCACGACCTTCTGGTGACGTCGCTGCACCGAGCAGTCGCGCTCGAAGAGGTGCATGACCCCGCCCTGGCCGTCGGCGAGGATCTGCACCTCGATGTGGCGCGGCTCCACCACGGCCTGCTCGACGAAGACGGTGGGGTCGCCGAAGGCGGCCTCGCCCTCGCGCATGCAGGTCTCGACGGCCTCGCGCAGCCTGGCCGGGTGGTCGACGCGGCGCATGCCGCGCCCGCCGCCACCCGCCACGGCCTTGACGAAGAGCGGGAAGGGCAGCTCCTGGGCGGCCTCGACGAGGGCGTCGACGTCGGTCGAGGGCTCGACGCTGGCCAGGACGGGCACGCCGGCCGCCTTGGCGGCGGCGATGGCACGGGCCTTGTTGCCGGTCAGCTCGAGGACGTCGGCGGTGGGCCCGATGAAGGTGATCCCGGCGTTGGCGCAGGCCTCGGCCAGTGCGGGGTTCTCCGAGAGGAAGCCGTAGCCGGGGTAGACCGCGTCGGCGCCGGCCTGGACCGCCGCGGCCACGATCGCGTCCGGGTCGAGGTAGGTGCGCACGGGGTGGCCGCGCTCGCCGATCTCGTAGGCCTCGTCGGCCTTGAGCCGGTGCTCCGAGCCACGGTCCTCGTAGGGGAACACCGCGACGGTCTCGGCCCCGAGCTCGTACGCCGCGCGGAACGCCCGGATCGCGATCTCGCCGCGGTTGGCCACCAGCACCTTGGAGAACATGCCCGGAGGGTACCGACGTCGGTGTGTCAGCCGTGTGACTCGTCCACCAGGAGGAACTGCTCCAGCAGCCCGGGCCGGGCCGAGGTGGCGAGCCGGACCGCGAGGGCGCGCGGCACGTCGGCCACCACCACCGACTGCCGCCCGCCCGCGGTCGTCGCGACCAGCGAGCACAGGCCGGCGCGCCGCTGGAGCCACGTGGCCCGCAGCGTCCACCCGATGACCGCCTCGCGGGCGAGCACGTCGCGGCGCCGCACCACGCTGCCGCGGCGCGCCACGAGGTGGCGCGCGGTGAGCGCGTGACCCAGCGAGCGGGCGCGGTCGCGGCCCAGCAGGGCGCCGCCCACGAGCAGCACGGGCACGAGCGGCAGCAGCCACGACGACGTGCCCGGGAGGTCGGCGAGCACCCCCGCCACCACCAGGCCCGCGAGCACGAGCGCCGGCGCGCAGGCGCGCACCCACGCACGACGCGTCGCCTGCGGCCCGTGCGGCACCAGCGGCCCCGTGACCGGCTCGGCGTCACCCACCACGGACGCGGCCGTCGCGGCGACCACGGCGTACGGCGCGGGCGGAGTGAGCAGGGCGCTGGACGCGCCGCCCTCGCCCCGCAGCCCGGTGACGATCGCGCTGAGCCCGGCGCCGCCGGCCAGGCGGAGCCCGATCGGCTCGGCCAGGGTGACGCCGTGCAGGCGCGCGTCGTCGAGGCTGGTCTCCCGGGTGGTGAGCAGGCCGCGCACCAGGTGCCAGCTGGCCCCCGACCGCCGCAGCGAGAAGCCCCAGTAGGACACCAGGTACGCCACGACGGCGAGCCCGGCGACGACCACGAGGCCGAGGCCCACGGCGACGGCGGCGAGGGCCAGCAGCGGTGCGGTGGCGACGTCGCGGGCCACGCCGTCGACGTCGATGCGGTCGAGCCCCCCGAGGACCTGCAGGAGCTGCAGCCCACCGCCGACGACGGCGGCGGCGAGCACGAGCCCCGCGCTGGTGAGCGGGGCGTAGCGGGCCCAGGCGGCGTCGAGCACGAGCACGGGCGGCGCCGCGGGCGCCGGGGGCCGCGACCGGCCCTCGGCGTCGAGGTCCTCCTCGGCGCCCGGCGCGGAGGGGGCCGCGCGCAGCAGCTCATCGCGCAGCCGGCGGGCCCGCTCCACGGGCAGCCCGTCGAGGTCGAGCTGCTCGTCGTCGTCGCTGGAGGCCGTGCCGGTGCCGACGCGCATCGTGGTCAGTCCCAGCACGCGGTGCACGGGGGAGGCGGTGAGGTCGACCGTGCGCACCCGGTCGACGGGGGTGGAGAGCACGTGGCGCTCGAGCAGGCCGCGACGCAGCTCGACGCGGTCGTGGGCGACGCGGAAGCTGGTCGTGAGGTAGCGCAGCACCCCCAGGGCCACGGGCAGCGCCACCCCCAGCAGCTGCCACGACGAGCCCGCCGCACTGCCGGCGAACCACACGCCGACGAGCACCGGCAGGAAGCGCACGACCTCCTTGACCGGGTGCACCAGCAGCATCCGGGGGTCGAGGCGCTGCCACTCGGACTCCGCCACCACCGGCTCGACCACCGGCTCGACCACCGGCTCCACGACCGGCTCGACCACCGGCTCCGGCTCGCTCACGTCGCGTCGCCGCCGGCGGCCTCGGCGCGCAGCGTCAGCTCGTCGACGAGGCGGCGGGCACGGTCGCGCTCGAGGCCGGAGACCCGCAGCGCCCCGGCCGCCGAGGCCGTCGTGACGGTGACGGTGGCCAGGCCGAAGGCCCGCTCGACCGGGCCGACGACGTGGTCGACGGTCTGGATCCGTGAGAGCGGCGCGACCCGCTGCTCCAGGCTCCACCACCCGACCTGGGTGTAGACCGCGGTGTCGGTGACCTCCCACCGGTGCACCGCCCAGCGCCACCGCGGCACGACCAGGGCGTACGCCGCGACCGCGGCTCCCAGCAGGGCCACGCCCCACCAGGTGACGTCGACCGCGTCGACCAGGGCCACGACGACCACCACGAGGGCGGCGGAGACGAGCCCCTCGAGGAGGGTCTCGACGGTCCACATCGTGCGGGCGCGCGGGCTGACCCGCTGCGACGGGGCTCGCAGCTCGGGATGCGGGTCGGGCTGCGGGTCGGGCTGCGGGTCGGGCTCGTGGGGCACGGGTCCGACGCTACCGACCGACCCCCTCGGCGCCCGCCGGCTCAGTCCTTGAGCTCGCAGATCACGGCGCCGTTGGTGACGGTGGCGCCGACCTCGGCCTGCAGGCCCGTGACGGTGCCGGCCTTGTGGGCCTTCAGCGGCTGCTCCATCTTCATCGCCTCGATGACCACGACGGTGTCGCCCTCGGCGACCTCCTGGCCCTCGGCGACCACGACCTTGACCACGGTGCCCTGCATCGGGCTGGTGACGGCGTCGCCGCTGGCGGCCGCGCCGGCCTTCTTGCCGCCCGCCCGCTTCGGCTTGGCCTTGCCCCCGCCGCCGGCGGCCGCGGCGACGCCGCCGAGCCCGCCGGGCAGGACGACCTCGAGGCGCTTGCCGCCGACCTCGACGACGACCTTCTGGCGCTCGGCCTCCTCGGCCGCCTCGCCGGCCTCACCGGAGTAGGGCTCGATCCGGTTGTCGAACTCGGTCTCGATCCACTGGGTGTAGACCTCGAAGGAGCCCTCGCCGGTGGGGGTGGAGGCGCCGACGTAGGCCGGGTCGGAGACCACGGCGCGGTGGAAGGGGATGACGGTCGGCATGCCGTCGACCACGAACTCCTCCAGCGCGCGGCGCGAGCGCTCGAGGGCCTGGGTGCGGTCGCGGCCGGTGACGACGAGCTTGGCGATGAGGGAGTCGAAGGAGCCGGGGACGGTCTGGCCCGACTCGTAGCCGCCGTCGACGCGCACGCCGGGTCCGCTGGGCGGCGCCCAGGCGGTGAGGGTGCCCGGCGCGGGCATGAAGTTGCGCCCGCCGTCCTCGGCGTTGATGCGGAACTCGATGGAGTGCCCGCGGATCTCCGGGTCGTCGTAGCCGAGCTCCTCGCCGGCGGCGATGCGGAACATCTCGCGCACGAGGTCGATGCCGGTGACCTCCTCGGAGACGCAGTGCTCGACCTGGAGGCGGGTGTTGACCTCGAGGAAGGAGATGGTGCCGTCCTGGGCGACCAGGAACTCGCAGGTGCCGGCGCCGTAGTAGCCCGCCTCGCGCAGGATGCGCTTGGAGGACTCGTAGAGCTCGGCGAGCTGCTCCTGGCTCAGGAAGGGCGCGGGCGCCTCCTCCACGAGCTTCTGGTTGCGCCGCTGCAGCGAGCAGTCGCGCGTGGAGACCACCACGACGTTGCCGTGCTGGTCGGCCAGGCACTGGGTCTCGACGTGGCGCGGCTTGTCGAGGAACTTCTCGACCAGGCACTCGCCGCGCCCGAAGGCGGTGACCGCCTCGCGCACCGCCGACTCGTAGGCGTCGGGGATCTCCTCCAGGGTGCGGGCGACCTTGAGGCCGCGACCGCCACCGCCGAAGACGGCCTTGATGGCCACGGGCAGGCCGTTGTCGCGGGCGAAGGCGACGACCTCGTCGGCGTCGGCCACGGGGTCCTTGGTGCCGGGGGCCAGGGGCGCCTCGGCCTTGTCGGCGATGTGCTTGGCCTTGGCCTTGTCGCCCAGGGCCTCGATGGCGGCCGGCGGGGGGCCGATCCAGATCAGCCCGGCGTCGAGCACGGCCTGCGCGAAGTCGGCGTTCTCGGCGAGGAAGCCGTAGCCCGGGTGGACCGAGTCGGCGCCGGAGCGCTGGGCCACGGCGATGATCTTGGCGATGTCGAGGTAGGACTCGGCCGGGGTGGCGCCCTCGAGGGAGTAGGCCTCGTCGGCCATGCGCACGAAGATGGCGTCGCGGTCGGGCTCGGCGTAGACGGCGACGCTGCCGATGCCGGCGTCCTTGCAGGCCCGGATGACCCGGACCGCGATCTCGCCCCGGTTGGCGATGAGCACCTTCTGCAGCGGCGTGGTCTCCGGCACCTGTCACTCCTGGGTGTCTGTGGTGGGGCTGGTGGGTTCTGGCTGTCCTGGGTGGGGCTCCGCAGGGGTCCTGCGTCGTCCTCGGCACGGCTCCGGCCGCACCTCGTGCGCAGGCTATCGCCCGCTCCGCGCCGGCGTCGGCGAGGTCTGTCCTCCGGACTCCCTCGCCCGGTCCGGGGGTCGGCCGCCCACGTGGTTAACAGACGCTAACCGCGCGGCTAGCATGGGCGACATGACCGCCGTCACGTCCTCCGTCCCCGTCGGCCTCCCGGGCTCGGCCTTCGAGCTCTCCCGCGAGCACGAGGAGTTCCGCCGCAGCGTGCGCGACTTCGCGCAGGCCCAGATCGCCCCCCACGCCGCGCAGTGGGACCGCGAGCACCACTTCCCGGTCGACGTGGTGCAGCAGATGGGCGAGCTGGGGCTCTTCGGCCTCACCGCGCCCGAGGAGTTCGGCGGGGCCGGCGAGGACGGCGACTTCACCAGCCTGTGCGTGGCGATCGAGGAGATCGGGCGCGTCGACCAGTCGATGGGCATCACCCTGCAGGCCGGTGTGGGCCTGGGCATCAACCCGATCCTCACCTACGGCACGCAGGAGCAGAAGGAGCGCTGGCTGCCCGCGCTGGTCGCCGGGGAGCAGCTGGCCGGCTTCGGCCTCACCGAGCCGGGTGCGGGCTCCGACGCCGGCGCCACCGCCACCCGCGCGGAGCTGGCGGGGGAGGAGTGGGTGGTCAACGGCGCCAAGCAGTTCATCACCAACTCCGGCAGCGCGATCACCTCGCTGGTCACCGCCACGGCCCGCACCGGCACGCGCGAGGACGGCCGGCCCGAGATCTCCGCGATCATGGTGCCGGCGGGCACGCCGGGCTTCACCGCCGAGAAGGCCTACGACAAGCTCGGCTGGCACGCCTCCGACACCCACCCGCTGTCCTTCGACGACGTGCGGGTCCCGGCCGACCACCTGCTGGGCGAGCGCGGCCGGGGCTACGCCCAGTTCCTCGCCACCCTCGACGACGGGCGCGTGGCGATCTCCGCGCTCTCGGTGGGCTGCATCCAGGCCTGCCTCGACATGGCGCTGGCCTACGCGGGGGAGCGCCAGACCTTCGGCGGCCCCATCGGGCGCAAGCAGGGCGTGGCCTTCCAGCTGGCCGACCTCGAGGTCATGCTGCACGCCAGCCGGATGCTCACCTACCGCGCCGCGGCGATGAAGGACGGCGGCGCGCCGTACCGCGACTTCAAGCAGGCGGCGGCGGTGGCCAAGCTCTACTCCACCGAGTCGGCGGTCACCGCGACCCGCATCGCGACGCAGGTCTTCGGCGGCTACGGCTTCATGGAGGAGTACCCCGTGGCCCGTTTCTACCGCGACGCCAAGGTGCTCGAGATCGGCGAGGGCACCTCCGAGGTGCAGCGGATGCTCATCGCGCGGGGCCTGGGCCTCCCGGTGGAGTGAGACCCGTGCGGCGGGCCCCCTACACCCGACGCCACGGGCGGGCCACCCCAGGGGGGTGAGCCACGCCACTCGGGCGGGGGAGTAGAACTAGCGGGTTCCCGACTCGGAGGTATCCCCCGTGGTTCCGTCGTTCCTCGCCCGCGAGAAGACCGTGGCCCCGCCCGGCTTCAACCGCTGGCTCATCCCCCCGGCCGCCCTGGCCGTCCACCTCTGCATCGGCCAGGTCTACGCCACCAGCGTCTACAAGAGCGCCCTGGTCGAGCACTTCGACTCCAGCCTCACCGCCGTGGGCGTCTCGTTCTCGATCGCGATCGTGATGCTCGGCGTCTCCGCCGCCCTCTTCGGCACGTGGGTGGACCGCAACGGTCCGCGCGCCGCCATGTTCGTCTCCGCCTGCTTCTGGGTCACCGGCTTCCTCGTCGGCGCCCTGGGCATCGCGATCGGCAGCATCTGGGTCTTCTACCTCGGCTACGGCGTGATCGGCGGCATCGGCCTCGGCATCGGCTACATCTCGCCGGTCTCGACGCTCATCAAGTGGTTCCCCGACCGTCCCGGGCTGGCCACCGGCATGGCGATCATGGGCTTCGGCGGCGGCGCGCTCATCGCCAGCCCGCTGAGCGGCGAGCTGCTCGCCGCCTACGACCCCTCCTTCAGCGCCACGGAGAACCCGTTCGCCGACGGCCAGGCCCTGGTGCTGCTCTTCCTCACGCTCGCCGCGCTCTACCTGGTCTTCATGATGTTCGGCGCCTTCACCATGCGGGTGCCGGCCGACGACTGGCGCCCCGACGGCTTCGACCCCTCGACGGTCAAGCAGAAGAGCCTCGTCACCACCGACTCGGTCTCCGCGGCCAACGCGATCAAGACCCCGCAGTTCTGGCTGCTGTGGACCATCCTGTTCTGCAACGTGACCGCCGGCATCGGCATCCTCGAGCAGGCCGCGCCGATGATCCAGGACTTCTTCCGCGACGGGGCGACGAGCACGGTCTCGGTCGTGGCCGCCGGCGGCTTCGTCGGCCTGCTGTCGATCTTCAACATGGCCGGTCGCTTCGTGTGGTCCTCCACCTCCGACATCATCGGGCGCAAGGGCATCTACTTCGTCTACCTCGGCCTCGGCCTGGTGCTCTACGTGCTGCTCGCCACCGTCGGCAGCAGCGCCACCGCCCTCTTCGTGCTGCTGGCCGCGGTCATCATCAGCTTCTACGGCGGCGGCTTCGCCACGATCCCGGCCTACCTGCGCGACCTCTTCGGCACCTACCAGGTCGGCGCCATCCACGGCCGGCTGCTGACCGCCTGGTCGGCCGCCGGCGTCGCCGGGCCGCTCATCGTCAACTCGGTGCTCGACAGCCGGGGCACCCCCGGTGAGCTCGTGGCCGGCGACTACCGCCCGGCGCTGTTCATCATGGTCGGCCTGCTCGCGGTGGGCCTGCTGGCCAACGCGATGGTCCGCCCCGTCGCCAGCAAGTACCACGAGCCGCGCGCGGCCCGTGCCACCGAGAGGAGCAACGCATGAGCGCCCGGATCGTCGTCGCCTGGGCCCTGGTCGGCGTCCCGCTGGCCTACGGCATCGTCGAGACCGTCCGCAAGGCCTCGGCGCTCTTCACCGGCTGAGGCCCGCCGGACCTTCCGGACCCCTCCGGAACCTCACGGCCGTCGGGCCGGGGAGCACGTCGCTCCCCGGCCCGACGTCGTCGTGGCCTAGCCTGGACCCATGGGCGAGGGTCGCGAGCGGGTCCTCGCCGAGGTCGGCAGGTTCCTGGCCGTCGGCGGCCTGGCCACCGTCGTGGCGCTCGTGCTGTTCAACATCCTGGTCCACGGCTTCAACACCGGCGAGCACGCGCTGCTGCCCGACCAGCCGGTGCTGGCCTACGTCGTCGCCAACACCGTGGGCATGGTCATCAGCTACCGCGGCACGCGCAGCTGGGCCTTCCGCGACCGTCCGCCGCGCCAGGCCGACGGGGGCCGCTCGGCCTTCGTCGTCATCAACGTGGCGACCATGGCCCTGCCGGTGCTGTGCCTGGTGGTCAGCCGCGACGTGCTGGGCCTCGACGACCCGGTCTCCGACAACGTCGCGGCCAACGTCATCGGCCTGGCCCTCGGAGTCGGTGCGCGGTTCTACCTCTTCCGCACCTTCGTGTTCCGGCGCCCGATCGGGCTCGGCGACATCTACCCCGCCGAGGAGACCCTCACGGCCGCGCCCACAGGTCGGTCCACGACCGACCCAGCGCCGCCGTCAGCTCGCGGAGGAGCGGCAGGCTGACGCCCACCACGTTGTGGTGGTCGCCCTCGATGCCGGTGACGAAGGCGCCGCCCAGGCCGTCGACGGTGAAGGCGCCCGCGACGTGCAGCGGCTCGCCGGTCGCGACGTAGGCCGCGATCTCGGCGTCGCTGACCTGCGCGAAGTGCACGGTCGTCGACGCGGTCGCCCCGGTCGAGCGCCCGCTGGCGAGGTCGCGCAGGTGGTGACCGGTGCGCAGCACCCCGGTGCGCCCGCGCATGGCCTCCCAGCGCGCGACGGCCTCGGCGGGGGAGTGGGGCTTGCCGAGCGCCCGGCCGTCGAGCTCGAGCACCGAGTCGCAGCCGAGCACGAGGGCGTCGGCGGGCACCTCGGAGCCCGTCGACCCGGCCCGCTCGGCCACGGCGTCGCATTTGAGGCGAGCGAGTCCGAGGGCGAGGTCGGCGGCCGGCAGGCCGTCGAGCACCGACTCGTCGACGCCGCTGACCACGACCACGGGATCGAGGCCGGCGCTGCGCAGCGTGGCGAGTCGGGCGGGGGAGGCACTGGCCAGCACGAAGGTCACCGCACGAGCCTAGAGGCCGGCTAGCGACCGGGCGCAGGGGACGGCGGCGCCACGACGTCGAGGGCCTCGCCGAAGGTGCAGCTGGTGAGGGCGTCGAGGGCGCCGCTGCCGTCGGCCCCGCGCTCGCCCACGTGCTCGGGGGCCCGCATCGCGAGCATGACGTTGAGCAGCATGCCGTGGGCGACGAAGTCGCGCGCACGGTCGTCGGTGCAGCCGGTGCGCCGCACGGTCGCGAAGATGCGGCCCATGCAGGCGCGGGCCCGCTCGGCCACCTCGTCGAGGTCGCCGGCGGAGAAGCCGTGCATCATCACCTGCAGCAGCGCCCGGTCGGCCAGCAGCTCGGTGTAGGCCAGGCCCATGCGTCCCCAGTCGTCGTCGCTGTCGGGGTCGAAGGGTCCCTCGGCGAGCACGTCGGCGAAGGCCCGGTCGATGCGCAGCGTGGCGCGCTCGAAGACCTCGAGGAAGAGGTCGAGCTTGGTGCCGAAGAGGCGCACGACGTAGGGCTGCGAGACCGCGGCCTCCCGGGCGACCGCGTCGGTGCTGGTGCCGTGGTAGCCGCCGCGGGCGAAGGCCCGGGTGGCCGCGTCGAGCACCAGCTCGCGGCGGTCCTCGGCGCTCATCCGCGAGGCTCCGGCGGCGCGGTCCGGGGGGCGGGTCTCGGCGCGGGAGGAGGGCATGCTTGACATGTTATCAGTCGATTACCTACCGTCGTCCGTGGAGTTGATCATCCGATGCCTTCCCGCGACCTCCTCACCAGGGAGCCCACGATGTCCCTCACCGACGACCGCCCCACCCCCGCGCTGACACCGACCCCGCCCGCGCCGCCCGCGCGTCGCCACGTGCCCGTGGCGCTGGCGGTCCTCGCGGCCTCGCTGCCGATGTTCATGGCCACGCTCGACAACCTCGTGATGACCAGTGCCCTGCCGGTGGTGCAGGCCGACCTGGCCGCGAGCGTCAGCCAGCTGTCGTGGTTCGTCAACGCCTACACGCTGTCGTTCGCGACCTTCATGCTCCCGGCCGCGACCCTGGGCGACCGCCTGGGGCGCCGGCGCGTGATGCTGGCGGGCGTCGTGGTCTTCACGGCCGCCTCGATCGCCGCCGCGCTCAGCGGGAGCGCGGAGTCGCTCATCGCCGCGCGCGCCGTGCAGGGCCTCGGCGCGGCGGCGATCATGCCGCTGTCGCTGACCCTGCTCGCGGCGAGCGTGACGCCGCAGCGGCGCGCGGCGGCCATCGGCGTGTGGGGCGGCGTCTCCGGGCTCGGCGTCGCGCTGGGTCCGGTGGTCGGGGGAGCCGTCGTCGAGGGCGTCAGCTGGCAGGCCATCTTCTGGCTCAACGTGCCGGTCGCGGTGGTGGCCGTGCCGCTGCTGCTCTGGGCCGTGCCCGAGTCGCGCGGCACCTGGCAGCGGCTCGACCCCGTGGGCACGCTGCTGCTCGGCGGCGCGGTGTTCCTCGGCATCTGGGGCATCGTGCACGGCAACGACGACGGCTGGTCCGACGTGCGGGTCGCCGGCCCGCTCGTCGTGGCGGTCGCGCTGCTCCCGGCGTACGTCGGGTGGGCACGGGGGCGTGCTTACGCGGTGCTGCCGCTGCGGCTGTTCGCCTCCCGGGGCTTCTCGGTGGCCAACGCCGTGGGGCTCACCTTCACCCTCGGCGTCTTCGGCACGGTCTTCCTGCTCTCGCAGTACCTCCAGGTCGTCGACGGCTACTCCCCGCTCGAGGCCGGGCTGCGCACGCTGCCCTGGACGGCGGCGCCGATGGTCGTGGCACCGATCGCCGGGGCGCTGGCCGCGCGCACCGGCCTGCGCGCGCTGCTGGTGACGGGGCTGCTGCTGCAGACCGGGGCGCTGGCGTGGTTCGCGGCCCTCACCGAGAGCCAGGCGTCCTACCCGTCGTTCGTGCCCGCCCTGGCGATGGCCGGGATCGGCATGGGTCTGACCTTCGCGCCCAGCGCGACCGCCGTGCTCGACGGCCTGCCCGACGCCGACTTCGCCGTGGCCAGCTCGGCCAACTCCACGATCCGCGAGTTCGGGGTCGCCCTCGGCGTCGCGGTGCTCACCGCCGTCTTCCTCGGCGCGGGTGGCGACATCACCCCCACCGGCTACGACGGGGCCATCGGCGTCGCCCTCCTGACCGGGTCCGCCGCGGTCGCGGTGGCGGTGGTCGCGGCCTGCTTCGCCCCCGGCCGGCGGGGCTCGACCATGCCCTAGGCTCCCGGCCATGCCGGAGCGACCCCCCGCCGCCGCCCCCGTCGCGGTGGTCATCGAGGACGACCCCGACGTCCGCGACCTCATCGACATCGTGCTCACCCAGGCGGGCCTGACCACGGTGCTCGCCGGCAACGGCTTCGAGGGCATCGACGCGGTGCGCGCGCACGCGCCGCTCCTGACGACCCTCGACGTCAACATGCCGGGCCTCGACGGCTTCGCGGTGGCGCGCCGGCTGCGCGAGCTCAGCGGCACCCACGTCGTGATGATCTCGGCCATGGCCGAGGACGGCGACGCCGCGGCGGGTCTGCAGGCTGGCGCCGACGACTACCTGGTCAAGCCCTTCCGCCCGCGCGACCTGCGGGCCAAGGCCGACGCGCTGGTCGCCGACGCGGCGAGCCTCGCCGCGCGCACGCCGCCGGGGGTCCTGCTGCCGGCGACGCTGGAGCTCAACGGCCTGGTGCTCGACACCGCCACAGGAGCGGTCGAGGTCGACGGGCGGCCGGTCGACCTCGGCGCGCACGAGCGCACCCTCCTCACGACCCTGCTCTCGACCGGACGGCGGGTGCGGGGCAAGGCCGACCTGGTGCTCTCGGTGCGCGGCGACCGGCCGGGCCCCACCGTGGTCGACGACGACGACCGGCAGGGCCTCGACGCGTGCGTCGGGGCCCTGCTCCACGAGCTCGAGGACACCGGCGACCGGCCCCGTTTCGTGGAGGCCGTCGGCGAGGTCGGCTACCGCTGCGCCGAGCAGCGCTGAGCCGGGCCGCGCGTGGGGCTCAGCGCGGCAGCGCGCTGGCCCGCCAGCCGCCCGGCCCGTGCGGCTGGTTGCGCCGCACCAGGCGGGCCGGAGCGCTCCACTCGGGGCGCCGCGTCGCCGGCGCCGGCTCCGGGCCGGCACCGAGGGCGGAGACGACGGCCACCAGGGCGGCGATCTCCTCCGGCGTCGCGTCGGGCGTGACGACCCGCAGCACGGGAGCCGCGGGCTCCTGCTCGGCGCTCACAGCGGGATGTTCCCGTGCTTCTTCGCAGGCAGGGTCTCGCGCTTGGAGCGCAGCAGGCGCAGGGCCCGGACGACCTCGACGCGGGTCTCGTGGGGCGTGATGACCGCGTCGATGTAGCCACGCTCGGCGGCGATGTAGGGGTTGGCCAGGGTGGTGTCGTACTCGTCGATGAGCTCGGCACGACGCGCCTCGACGTCGCCGCCCTCCTTCTCGACGGCCTTGAGCTCCTTGCGGTGCACGATGTTGGCCGCGCCCTGGGCGCCCATCACCGCGATCTGGGCGGTGGGCCACGCGACGTTGATGTCGGCGCCGAGGTGCTTGGAGCCCATGACGTCGTAGGCGCCGCCGTAGGCCTTGCGGGTGATGACGGTGATGAGCGGCACCGTCGCCTCGGCGTAGGCGTAGATCAGCTTGGCGCCCCGGCGGATGATGCCGTTCCACTCCTGGTCGGTGCCGGGCAGGAAGCCGGGCACGTCGACGAAGGTCAGCACCGGGATGTTGAAGGCGTCGCAGAAGCGGACGAAGCGCGCGGCCTTCTCCGAGGCGTCGATGTCGAGGGTGCCGGCGAACTGCATCGGCTGGTTGGCCACGACGCCCACCGAGTGCCCCTCGACGCGGCCGAAGCCGACGATGAGGTTGGGGGCGAAGAGCTCCTGGACCTCGAGGAACTCCTCGTCGTCGACGACCGCCTCGATGACGGTGTGCATGTCGTAGGGCTGGTTCGGGGAGTCGGGGATGATCGTGTCGAGGGCCAGGTCGAGCTCGGAGGGCTCGAGGTCGGCGGGGTCGTCGAAGGTCGGCGACTCGTCGAGGTTGTTCTGCGGCAGGAACGACAGCAGCGCCTTGACGTACTCGATCGCGTCGGCCTCGTCGGAGCCCATGTAGTGGGCGTTGCCCGACTTGGTGTTGTGGGTGCGCGCGCCCCCGAGCTCCTCCATCGAGACGTCCTCGCCGGTGACGGTCTTGATGACGTCGGGCCCGGTGATGAACATGTTGGAGGTGCCGTCGACCATGATCGTGAAGTCGGTGACCGCGGGGGAGTAGACGTGGCCGCCGGCGCAGGAGCCCATGATCATGGAGATCTGCGGGATGACGCCCGAGGCGTGCACGTTGCGGCGGAAGATCTCGCCGTAGAGGCCGAGGGAGACCACGCCCTCCTGGATCCGGGCGCCGGCACCCTCGTTGATGCCGATGATCGGGCAGCCGGTCTTGATGGCGAGGTCCATCACCTTGGTGATCTTCTCGCCGTAGACCTCGCCCAGCGAGCCGCCGAAGACGGTGAAGTCCTGGGAGAACACACAGACCTGGCGGCCGTCGATGGTGCCGTAGCCGGTCACCACGCCGTCGCCGTAGGGGCGGGTCTTCTCCAGGCCGAAGGCGGTGGAGCGGTGCCGGGCCAGCTCGTCGAGCTCCACGAAGGAGCCCTCGTCGAAGAGCTGCTCGATGCGCTCGCGCGCGGTCTGGCGGCCCTTGGCGTGCTGCTTCTCGACGGCCTTGGCCGAGCCGGCGTGCACCGCCTCGTCGAGACGGCGGTCGAGGTCGGCCAGCTTGCCCGCGGTGGTGTGGAGGTCGATGCCTGTCTCCTGAGAGGGGACGTCGGTGCCCTCGCCTGGCTGTGCGCTCACGTGTATCCGGCCTCCTGATCTGGCCCGTCGAGTGGTCGTGCGTCAATGTAGTGCCCGTGACCCCGGACACCGCCGAGCGCCCACCCCACGAGCCGGAGCGGCTCCCGCTCGACGCCCCGCTCGACCCGGCCGCGCTCGTGGTGCCCGGCCTGAGGGTGGAGGTGGTCGCCTCCACGCCGTCCACCAACGCGCTGGTCGCCGAGCGGGCCCGGTCCGGCGAGGCCGAGGGGCTGGTGGTGGTGGCCGAGCACCAGACCGCGGGCCGGGGACGCCTCGACCGCGGCTTCGAGATGCCGGCGCGCACCTCCCTGCCCTTCTCGGTCCTGCTGCGCCCGCGGGTGCCGGCGCAGCAGTGGCCGTGGCTGCCGCTGCTGACCGGGCAGGCGGTCGCCGCGACCCTGCGCGCCCACGGCTTCGAGGCCGGGGTGAAGTGGCCCAACGACGTGCTGTGCGCCCCCGCGGGCGGCGAGCGCAAGCTGGTCGGGATCCTCGTCGAGCGGGTCGAGGGTCCCGCCGGTGCGGCCGCCGTGGTCGGGATCGGGCTCAACGTCGGGACCCCTGCCGACCGGCTGCCGGTCGCCACGGCCACCTCGCTGGCGCTCGAGGCCGACCGGCTCGGCCTCCCGGTGCCGAGCCGCGCGGCCCTCCTCGTCGACCTGCTCGCCACGCTGCGGGAGTCCTACGACACCTGGCAGGGCGGCGGCGCCGGCGCGGCCGAGCGGCTGCGCGCGTCGTACGCCGCCTCCTGCGTGAGCGTCGGCCGGCGCGTGCGCGTCGAGCTGCCCGCGGGGCGGACCCTGCTGGGGCAGGCGACCGGGGTCGACGAGCAGGGTCGCCTGGTGGTCGCGGGACCCGACGGCGAGGTGGCCGTGGGGGCCGGCGACGTGGTGCACGCGCGCGCCCTGTGAGGTGGCCCGACCGGTGCGCGCGGGTCGCCCGCAGGTGACATGATCGTGTGGTGGCCATCTCGCAGAAGCTGCTCAACGACGGGGAGTCCGTCGTCCTCAGCACCCGCACCCACCCCAAGGCGCTGCTGCTGCCGCTGCTGACCCTCGTCGTGCTGCTCGCCGTCGGCGTCGCGGCGCTGGTGCTGCTCGAGGGCGAGGTGGGCCGCGTGGCGTCGCTGGTCGTGTGGGCGCTGGTCGCCGTGGCCGCGCTGTGGTGGGTGCTGCGCCCCTTCCTGGTCTGGCTCACCGCCTCCTACACCTTCACCGACCGTCGTCTCATCACCCGCACCGGCGTCGTGACCCGCCGTGGCCACGACATCCCGCTGTCGCGGATCAGCGACGTGGCCATCGAGCTGCACCTGGTCGACCGGCTCCTGGGCTGCGGCACGCTGATCATCAGCGACGCCAGCACCCACGGTCAGGTCGCGCTGCCCGACATCCCCCACGTCGAGGAGACCCACCGCCGCCTCAACCTGCTCCTGCACGACCTGCACGAGCCGCGCTCGCGGGCCGACGGTGCGTGAGCCGGGGCCGAGCAGGCGACCGGGCGACCTGGAGCGGGCGATCATGGGCGACGTGCCGGTGCTGACCTCACCCGAGCTGGCCGAGCACGCCGGTGTCTCGCTCGAGCAGGCCCGCCGGCTGTGGCGCGCGCTGGGCTTCCCCGAGCACCCCGCCGACGAGGCGGCCTTCATGGGCGCCGACTCCGAGGCGGTGGGCGTCCTGCTGGAGGTGGTGCGCTCCGGGCTCATCGACTTCGACCTCGCGGTCAACCTCACGCGTGCGGTGGGGCAGACGATGGCGCGCCTGGCCGACTGGGAGGTCTCGGCCCTGGTGCAGCACGTCGAGGAGATGGACGCCGACGAGGCCGGCCCCGGGGCCCGCGTCGACCTCGCCCTGCAGGTCGTCGAGGACTTCTCCAAGCCCTTCGAGTCGATGCTGATCTACGCGTGGCGCCGCCACCTGGCCGCCGCCGCGGCCCGCATCGAGGCCCTCGGCGCCACCGACGAGGACCTCCACACGACCACGCTCACCGTCGGCTTCGCCGACATCGTGGGCTTCACCGCCCTCAGCAACACCCTCACCGAGGAGCGCATCGGCGACCTCGTGGAGCTCTTCGAGGTGCGCTGCGCCGACGTCGTGGCCACCCAGCGCGGCCGGGTGATCAAGAGCATCGGCGACTCGGTGCTCTTCGTGAACGACGACCCCATCCGGGCCTACGACACCGCCGAGGGGATCATCAACGTGATCGGTCGCGACCCGCGGATGCCCGACATCCGCCTCGGCCTGGCCAGCGGGTCGGTGGTGATGCGCCTGGGCGACGTCTTCGGCCCGCCGGTCAACATGGCCGCGCGGCTGACCGCGGTGGCCCGGCGCAACCGGATCATCATCGACGCCGCGACGGCTGCGGTGCTGCCGGAGGACCAGTTCGAGACCCGCCGTCTGCCGGCCCGACCGGTGCGCGGCTTCGGTCTCGTCGAGCCGGTGGCCGTTCGTCGCCACTGAGCATTTCTTCAGTCTCCCCAGTGTGACAGTTTCCTGCCACTGTCATTGTGCGGCATTTCCTTACTTTCGCCCGGGTCGCTTCGTACGGTTGTCCCGTGTACAGCGTTCAGGACGTCTCCCTCGACCCCGAGACCCGCCGCGCGTGGAAGGGGGACGACGAGATCACCTTCTCCCGCAAGGAGTTCGATCTCGTCCTCGCCCTCATCTCCCGCCCCGGCGAGATCGTCACGCGTGAGCAGCTGATGCGCGAGGTGTGGCACACCAGCTTCTGGACCTCCTCCAAGACCATCGACGTCCACCTGGGCTGGGTGCGCCGCAAGATCGGCGACAACCCGCGGCGCCCGCACCTGATCACCACCATCCGCGGCAAGGGGCTGCGCTTCGAGCCGCAGCCCCCTCCCGGCCACCCGGCCGCGGGCGGCGAGGGTGCGCAGCCGGTGGCCCCGATCGTCATCGACGTCGCGACCGACTGCGCCGACGGCCCGGCCGTCCCCGGTGTCGGGGCTCCCGAGATGGCCTACCGCGCTCCCGAGGCCGACCGCGTGTCCGCCGCGGAGCGCCCCGTGGTCGCCTGACGGGGGCGTCTCCTAGGGTTGGGGCCGTGCCCCAGTCCGCTCCCGTCCTCGCCGTCATCGGCGGTGGCCAGCTGGCCCGGATGATGGCCCAGCCCGCCATCGCCCTGGGTCTGCCGCTGCGCCTGCTCGCCGAGGCCGAGGGTGTCTCCGCCGCGCAGGTCGTGCCCGACCACGTCGTCGGCGACTACCGCGACCTCGCCACGCTGCGCCGCGTCACCGACGGCTGCCCGGTGGTGACCTTCGACCACGAGCACGTGCCGACCGAGCACCTCCACGCGCTCGAGGCCGCCGGCGTCGCCGTGCGACCCGGCCCCGACGCCCTCGTCCACGCCCAGGACAAGGCCGTGATGCGCACGCGCCTGGCCGAGCTGGGCGTCCCGTGCCCGCGCAACGCCGTCGTGGCTTCCCCCGACGAGGTCGAGGCCTTCGGCCTGCCCTGCGTGCTCAAGACCACCCGCGGTGGCTACGACGGCAAAGGAGTGTGGTTCGTGCGGTCGCTCGAGGACTGCGCCGAGCCGCTGCGCGCCGCCGCCGAGGGCGGCGTCGGCCTGCTGGCCGAGGAGCTCGTCGACTTCCGCCGCGAGCTCTCGGCCCTCGTGGTGCGCTCGCCCAGCGGCCAGGCCGCGGCCTACCCCGTCGTCGCCTCCACCCAGCGCGACGGCATCTGCCACGAGGTGGTCGCCCCCGCCCCCGACCTCGACCCGGAGCTGGGCGGCCAGGCGCAGGAGATCGCGCTGCGCATCGCCGGCGAGCTCGGCGTCACCGGGGTGCTGGCCGTGGAGCTCTTCGAGACCAACGACGGGCGGATCCTCGTCAACGAGCTGGCCATGCGCCCCCACAACACCGGTCACTGGACCCAGGACGGCGCGGTGACCTCCCAGTTCGAGAACCACCTGCGTGCCGTCATGGACCTGCCGCTGGGCTCGCCGGCCCCCCGCGCGCGCTGGACGGTGATGGTCAACATCCTCGGCAGCGACGACACCGAGGTGGGACGGCTGTGGGACGGCTTCCCCCACGCCCTGGCCCGCGACCCCCACCTGCGCGTGCACCTCTACGGCAAGGACCTGCGCCCCGGGCGCAAGGTCGGGCACGTCAACGCCTACGGCGACGACCTCGAGGACTGCCTGGAGCGGGCGCGGCACGCCGCCGCCTGGTTCCGCGGCGACCTCGGCAACGAGAGCGAGTAGACCCGTGACCGACACCCCCACCGGCACCCCCACCGGCACCCCCACCGGTCCTGCCACCGGGCGGCCCGCCCCGCGCGTCGGCATCGTGATGGGCTCCGACTCCGACTGGCCGGTCATGCGGGCCGCCGCGGAGGCGCTGGCCGAGTTCGAGGTGCCGCACGAGGCCGACGTGGTCTCGGCCCACCGGATGCCCGAGGAGATGCTCGACTACGGCCGCCGCGCCCACGAGCGCGGCCTGTCGGTGATCATCGCCGGCGCCGGCGGCGCCGCCCACCTGCCCGGCATGCTCGCCGCGGTCACGCCGCTGCCGGTGGTCGGGGTGCCGGTGCCGCTGAAGTACCTCGACGGCATGGACTCCCTGCTCTCCATCGTGCAGATGCCCGCCGGTGTGCCGGTGGCCACCGTCGCGGTGGGCGGCGCGCGCAACGCCGGCCTGCTCGCCGTGCGGATCCTGGCCGCGACCGACCCGCGGCTGCAGCAGCGGATGCGCGACTTCCAGGCCGAGCTGCGCACCGCGGCCCACGCCAAGGGCGAGGTCGTGCGCCGCGAGGCCGCCCCCCGTCGCCTCGGCTTCTGACCCGACCGTGCCGGGGTCGGGGGACGGCGCGGGGCGCCTGCTCGGCGTCGACGTGGCCCGCTGCCTGGCCCTGGTCGGCATGGTGGCGACCCACGTCGTCGACCCGCGCGACCCCGACGGGTCGCTCAGCGCGGCGCAGTGGCTGGCCGGCGGACGGGCCTCGGCGCTCTTCGCGGTGCTCCTGGGGGTCAGCCTCGCGCTGACCACTGGGCGCCGCGAGCCGGTGCAGGGGCGCGAGCGCGCGGCGCGCTCGACGGGCATCGTGGTCCGCGCGGTGCTGATCGGGCTGCTCGGGCTCGCGCTCGGCCAGCCCGACTCGGGGCTCGCGGTGATCCTCACCTACTACGCCGTGCTGCTGCTGCTGGCCCTGCCCTTCCTCGGGCTCCGCCCGCCCGCGCTCCTGGGCCTGGCCGCCGCCTGGGTGGCGGCGGCGCCGCTCTTCTCCTACGTGCTGCGCGCCGAGCTCGCCCCGCGCGGCGTCGCCAGCCCGACCTTCGCCCAGCTGGTGGCGGATCCCACCGGGCTGTCGGCCGAGCTGCTGTGGACCGGCTACTACCCAGCGGTGCCCTGGCTGTCCTACGTGCTGGTGGGGCTGGCCCTGGGCCGTCTCGACCTCGCCCGGCGCGCGGTCGGGACGGCGGTCGCGCTCGGCGGGCTGGCCCTCGCGGTGGGGTCCAGCGTCCTGGCCGGGGCCCTGGTGGCACGCACCGACCTCACCGCCGCGCAGCTCGACGAGGCCGCCGGGGGCATGTTCGGCACGACGCCGCCCGGCGAGCCGGGCTGGCTGGTGGCCGCGGCGCCGCACAGCTCGACCACGCTCGACCTGCTGCAGACCATCGGCAGCGCGGGCCTGGTCCTGGGGCTGTGCCTGCTCCTCGACGCCACCCTGGTGCGCCACGGCCTCGACGTCGCGCGTCGCGCGGTCGGCATCGTCTTCGGCGCCGGGACGATGGTGCTCACGCTCTACTCGCTGCACGTGCTGCTGCGCACCGACCGGCTGTGGCCGCCCGAGGAGTCCTCGGCCTACCCCGCCCACCTCCTCGTGCTGCTCGGCATCGGCGCGCTCTACGCCGCGGCCGGGCGCCGTGGCCCCCTCGAGCAGCTGGTCTCCCTGGCCTCCCAGGGGGCCGCCCGACTCGTGCGCGGGCGCTCAGCCGACCCCTCAGCCGGCCCCTCAGACGGCCCCTCAGACGGCTGAGCCGCGCCGGCGCCACTCGATGGCCGGGCAGGTGTCCATCACCATGGCCACGCCGGCGGACCGGGTGCGGCGCAGGGCCGCCTCGTCGACCACGCCGAGCTGCAGCCACACCCCGCGCGCCCCGACGGCGACCGCCTGGTCGGCCACCTCGCCGGCGAACTGCGAGCGACGGAAGACGTCGACCACGTCGAGGGCGAAGGGCACGTCGGCGAGGGTGGGCCAGGCGGGCTCGCCCAGCACGACGAGACGCCCGTCGGCGGCGGCCGGGTGGACCGGCACGATCCGCTTGCCGCGCTGCTGGAGCAGGTGGGCGATGCCGTACGCCGTACGGCTCGGGTCGCCGGAGAGCCCGACGACGGCCCAGGTGTCGCACGCGTCGAGCATGAGGTCGACCGAACCGGCGTGCTGCCAGTCGCCGGTCAGGGGGGCGCCGGGGAGGGGGGCGTCGGAGGTCACACCGCCAGCCTAGGTCGCGGGGTGCACGTGCGTCCTACCTCCGAGTAACCTCGGATGCTATGACGTCCAACTATCCCCTCTACGCCCTGTCCGAGGAGCACCAGACGATCCGCGAGGCGGTGCGCGACCTGTGCGACGCCAAGGTCGCCCCCCACGCCGCCGAGGTGGACGAGCAGGCCCGCTACCCCCACGAGGCCGCGGCCGCGTTGCTCGCCGCCGACTTCCACGCCCCCCACGTGCCCGAGGAGTACGGCGGCGCCGGTGCCGACGCCCTCGCGACCGTGCTGGTCATCGAGGAGGTGGCGCGCGCCGACGTGTCGGCCTCGCTGATCCCGGCCGTCAACAAGCTGGGCTCGCTGCCGGTGCAGATCGCCGGCTCGGAGGAGCTGAAGAAGAAGTACCTCGGGGCGTTGGCCCGCGGCGAGGGCGGCTTCTCCTACTGCCTCTCCGAGCCCGAGGCCGGCTCCGACGCGGTGTCGATGAGGACCAAGGCCGTGCGCGACGGCGAGGACTGGGTGCTGAACGGCACCAAGCGGTGGATCAGCAACGCGGGGGAGTCGGAGTACTACACGGTGCTCGCCGTCACCGACCCCGAGAAGCGCTCCAAGGGCATCTCGGCCTTCGTCGTCGAGAAGTCCGACGAGGGCGTCTCCTTCGGCGCCCCCGAGAAGAAGCTGGGCATCAAGGGCAGCCCGACCCGCGAGGTCTACCTCGACCACGTGCGCATCCCCGCCGACCGGATGATCGGCGCCGAGGGCACCGGCTTCGAGACCGCCATGAAGACCCTCGACCACACCCGCGTCACCATCGCCGCCCAGGCCGTCGGCGTCGCCCAGGGCGCGCTCGACTACGCGCTGCAGTACGCCAAGGAGCGCGAGCAGTTCGGCAAGGCGATCGCGGAGTTCCAGGGCCTGCAGTTCATGCTCGCCGACATGGGCATGAAGATCGAGGCCGCCCGCCAGATGACCTACGCCGCCGCCGGCCGCTCCGAGCGCGGCGACGCCGACCTCACGTTCTTCGGCGCCGCGGCCAAGTGCTTCGCCTCCGACGTGGCCATGCAGGTCTGCGTCGACGCCGTGCAGGTGCTGGGCGGCTACGGCTTCACCAAGGACTACCCCGTCGAGCGCATGATGCGCGATGCGAAGATCACCCAGATCTACGAGGGCACCAACCAGGTCCAACGCATCGTGATGGCACGGCAGCTCCTTGCAGGGGTTCAGTCACAGCTCTGACCTGCGGGTTTGCGGTCCAAAGCGGCGATTCCTGTGGCCATGGTGCCAGACAGGCGCGACGTGACAATGGCCGAGTTCGGCATCTTCAAGCACCGAGACGCACCCGTCCGCACGGTCTGTGTGTCGCTTGTGTGACACGTCCGCGACCGTGATCCTGCTCGACGACGAGCACGAGCGCCGGCCGGCCGCCGTTCCGGCGGATCGGCATGTGAGGACGGCGACTGGGTACGGTGTTGCTGATGCGCGCGCACAAGACGATGTCCTTGGAGCCGCCCCATGGGTGGCTGGTTGCGTGCGTGATGGCCTCGCTCTTCGTCCTGATGGGGGCCTCCGGCGATGACGTGTTCGCGCGCCATGTCGGCATGTCGGCCTCCGGGTCCGCGACGTCCGGCACCGCCCCTGGAGCCGACAGCCTGACCGTGCCGACGGACCCCCGGCTGGCCGCTGGCGAGGTTCTGACCGTCCGGCCCGACCACAGCAGCGACGACGGCGGCACTGCCGCTCACACGCTTCACCTGTTCGGCGCCTGCTTGGCGATCTTGTGTGCCGCTGCGGTGCTTCTGCATCGCCGCGGATGGTGGCCTGGGTCAACACACGCGACTGCAGCACTGTCACCGCGGCTGACGTTTCCCGCCTCCTGGCTCGCGCGCGTGCTCAGGGGCCCTCCGCCCCGAGATCCGCCTCGCTTCTCTCCGGTGATCCGGACCTGAGGGCTGGTGCGTTCGCCTGCGCCACGGCTTGGCCGTGACGCCACTACGCACACCCGTACAGCAGGTCCACACCAACGAGAGACGGAGAGAAGACAATGTCCAGCACGATCACCGAGATGATGAAGACCTACCCCGCCGAGATCAACGCCGACCGCGAGCTCCTGGCGCAGTGCGTGGCCGCATGCGTGGAGTGCGCCCAGACGTGCACCGCGTGCGCCGATGCGTGCCTCAGCGAGGAGATGGTCGCCGACCTGACCAAGTGCATCCGCACGAACGCCGACTGCGCCGACATCTGCGAGACCACCGGACGGGTGTTGTCACGCCACACCGGCTACGACGCGAACATCACCCGGGCCGTGCTCCAAGCGTGCACGCAGGCGTGCAAGTCCTGCGCCGAGGAGTGCGAGCAGCACGCCGAGATGCACGAGCACTGCCGCATCTGCGCCGAGGCCTGCCGCCGCTGCGAGGACGCCTGCAACCGCCTGCTGGCCGCCATCGGCTGAGAACCGACCGCACCGGCCGATGGCCGGGCCCCACGGGGTCCGGCCATCGGGCGCGCCGTTCACGCGCTGCGCGGCTCACAGACTGGAAGGACCGACGACCATGACTCAGCACCAGCAGGACGACCAGCACCACCACCAGCACGAGGACCACAACACGAGCGACAGCGGTGAGGACCACGGGGACGGCACGAGGCGAAGATGTACCTCAGGTTCGGCCTGATGATCGCGACGTCCACTGTCGTGATGTTCGCACTCACGTACACGAACGCCTTCAGTGCCGACCATGTCCGCTTCAGCGAGGAGCGCCTCTACATGGCGCTGCTCATGGGCGCGGCGATGGCGCTCATCATGCTGGCCTTCATGTGGGGGATGATGTACCGCAACCGCACGGTGAACGTGGCCATCGTCGTGGGCGCGCTCCTTCTCGGCGGCACGGCGCTCTATCTGTCCCGCTCGCAGGCGCTCGTCGAGGACGAGAGCTACATGAAGGCGATGATCCCGCACCACTCGATCGCCATCCTGACCAGCGAGAGGGCGGGCATCGAGGACGTCCGGGTGCGCGAGCTGGCCGACGGCATCACCGCCGCGCAGCGCAAGGAGATCAAGGAGATGGACTGGCTGGTCCAGGACATCGAGGAGAACGGCCCGGCGACCACTCCGGAGGAGGCCGAGCAGCGACCGGTCCCGGACTTCGAGGGCTCGGCCATGGGGCAGCGGGACGCATGGCGCGCCGCGCAGACACTCCTGCGTGCGCTTCTCGCTCTCCCGTTGGTCGGCAACGTGGCCCGCTGATCTCTCTCGCGTCTGGAGGCCTGACCGGGGTCCACAACTCTTCGGTCAGGCCTCCACCACCCGGCGCGGACGCATGTCTGTCACGAACGGACGAGCCTGGTGATGGCGCTCATCGCCTCATCCACCCCCGCCTGAGCGTCGTGGCCGTCGAGCCGACCGGGCCCAGCCTCGAACGGCTCGGACGCACCGTGTGGTTCTGCTCCGACGGGTGCCAACGCGAGTACGCCGGCGACCCCGACCGCTTCGCCACACCTCACCCGCCCACCACCGAGTCGGGGGTTGCGAACATACCCCCAGGGGGTATCATCGAGTCATGAGCAGCCACCAGCACCACGTCACCGCTCAGAGCGGAGCGGTCAAGGACCCCGTGTGCGGCATGGACGTCGACCCCGCCACGACCGAGCACGTCGCCGAGCACGAAGGCGTCACCCACCACTTCTGCTCCGAGCGCTGCCGGTCCCGGTTCCTCGCGGACCCGGAGGCGTTCCTCCACGCGTCCAACAGCGCCCCCGGCAGCGCACCCAGCCAGCCGGTTCCGGCCGCATCCGGTGCCGAGGTGGTCGAGTACACGTGCCCGATGCACCCCGAGATCCGGCAGGACGGGCCGGGCACCTGCCCGATCTGCGGCATGGCCCTCGAACCCGTGATGGTCACCGCTGACGCGGGGCCCTCCGAGGAGCTGCGCGACATGACCCGTCGGTTCTGGATCGGCGTCGCCCTGTCCATCCCGGTCCTCATCCTCGGCATGGGCCGCGACCTCGTCCCGTGGCTGCACGACAACGTCTCCGCGACCGGGTCGACGTGGATCCAGCTCGCCCTCGCCACCCCGGTGGTGCTGTGGGCCGGCTGGCCGTTCTTCGTCCGCGGCTGGGCATCGGTGCGAACCCGGAACCTGAATATGTTCACCCTCATCGCGATGGGCACCGGCGTCGCCTGGCTGTTCAGCGTCGTCGCCACCGTCGCGCCCGGCATCTTCCCCGACGCCTTCCGCACCGACGGCGCCGTCGACGTGTACTTCGAGGCGGCCGCCGTCATCACGACCCTCGTCCTGCTCGGCCAGGTCCTCGAGCTCCGCGCCCGCGAGGCGACCTCGGGTGCCATCAAGGCGCTCCTCGACCTCTCCCCGAAGACCGCCCGCCGCATCCGCGACGACGGCACCGACGAAGAAGTCACCCTCGACCAGGTCCAGCTCGGCGACCTGCTGCGCGTGCGCCCCGGCGAGAAGGTCCCGGTCGACGGCCTCGTCGAGGACGGGAACTCCGCCGTCGACGAGTCGCTGGTCACCGGCGAGTCGATGCCGGTGACGAAGCACGCCGGCGACAACGCCATCGGCGGCACCCTCAACCAGACCGGCGCGCTGCTGGTGCGCGCCACCGCGGTGGGCCGCGACACGATGCTGGCCCGCATCGTGAACATGGTCGCCGAGGCGCAACGCTCCCGAGCCCCCATTCAGCGCATCGTCGACCGGGTCTCCGCGGTGTTCGTGCCCACCGTGATCGGCATCGCCGTGCTCGCGTTCGTCGTCTGGGCCCTCGTCGGACCCGACCCCCAACTGGCGCACGCCCTCGTGGTCGCGGTGAGCGTCCTCATCATCGCCTGCCCGTGTGCCCTCGGTTTGGCCACACCCATGTCCATCATGGTCGGCGTCGGCCGCGGCGCCCAGATGGGTGTCCTCATCAAGAACGCCGAAGCGCTCGAGCGGATGGAGAAGGTCGACACCGTCGTCGTCGACAAGACCGGCACCCTCACCGAAGGCAAGCCCGCCGTCACCGCCATCCACCCCGCCACCGGCCACGACGCCCACGAGCTGCTGCGGCTCGCAGCCGCGGTGGAGAACGCCTCCGAGCACCCCCTGGCCCGCGCCATCGTCGAGAAGGCCCAGGCCCAGTCGAGCGGCAGGCTGCCTGAGGTGGCTGACTTCGACGCGCCCGCCGGCAAGGGCGTCCTCGGCACTGTCGAAGGCCGCCGGGTGCTCATCGGCACGACCGGGTTCCTCACCAGCCAGGGCGTCGACCCGGCAGAGCTGGCTGGGCCGGCGGACGAGCTGCGCCGCAGCGGCGCCACGGCCGTCCTCGTCGCCATCGACGGGCAGCCGGCCGGCGTCATCGGCATCGCCGACCAGGTCAAGGACACCACCCCCGCCGCCCTGGCCGCGCTCCGCAAGGAGGGCATCGAGGTCATCATGCTCACCGGCGACAACCAGGTCACCGCGCAGGCCGTTGCCGCCGACCTCGGCATCGACCGCGTCGAGGCTGAGGTGCTGCCCGACCACAAGGCGGACGTCGTCAACCGCCTGCGCGCCGAAGGCCGCGTCGTCGCGTTCGCCGGCGACGGAGTCAACGACGCCCCCGCCCTTGCGGCCGCCGACGTGGGCCTGGCCATGGGGACCGGCACCGACGTCGCCATCGAGTCCGCCGGTGTCACCCTCCTCCGCGGCGACCTCAACGGCATCGCCCACGCCCGCCAGCTCTCCCACGCCGTCATGTCGAATGTGCGCAGGGGCCTCTTTCTCGCCTTCGCGTACAACACCGCGGGCATCCCCATCGCGGCCGGCGTCCTCTACCCCGTGTTCGGGTGGCTGCTGTCCCCGGTCATCGCCGCGGCCGCCATGGCCCTGTCGTCGGTCAGCGTCATCATCAACGCCCTGCGACTGCGCACCCAACGGCTCGGCTGAACCCGCCGTCCGTAGCATCGAACCCGATGAGCCCCGCGCCCACGACCACCGCCGCTGGCACCCGCAGACCCCTGCGGGTGCCGGCGGCTGCGCGCGTCAGCGTCCCCACTGCGCTGGCAGCGCTCGTCGTGGCCCTCGTTGTCGGCATCCTCGGCATGCACGCCCTCACCAGCCACGGCACCACCGTCGCGCCAGTGGCTGCCACCGGCATGACGGCGCCTGCCCACGCCACGGAGATGGTTGCCAGCAGCTCACACGACGCCCACGCCGCGGAACACGCCACAGGGACCACAGCCGTCCGCGCCGAGGCTGACCGGGGCTCGGGTTCGGGACACGACATGGCGGGCATGGCCATGCTGTGCGTCGTCATGCTCGCCGGCGCGGCGCTCACCCTGCTCGTCCTGCTGGCCGTCGGCGTACGGCGGCCGCTGCTGCCGGCCACGTTCGCACCCGCCGCCGTACGCGCCCGGGTCCAGCGGCGGGTCCGCGGCACCGGCCCACCGCCCGTGTGGCAGTTCTCCGTCATCAGGTGCTGACAGGCAGGTAGCCCGCCGACCCAGCACGGTCCCTGCTGCGCCTGCACCTTGTCGCGCGCCTGGATCAAGTGCTGCCCGAGCGGTGCGCACCCGACCTGCCTGACCCTGATGACCTCGAACAGGAGAACCACCTCATGCGCTACCCCCGACCCGCCGCGCTCGTACGCCGGCCCACCCTGCTGCTCGGCAGCCTGACCCTCGGCCTGGCACTCACGCTCACCGCGTGCGGCAACGACGAGGCGCCCGGCAACACGTCCGCGCAGGTGTCCGAGACCGACCACAACGACGCCGACGTCGCCTTCGCGACCGACATGATCCAGCACCACGCCCAGGCCCTCTCGATGGTGGACCTGACCGTCGACCGCACCCTCGACCCCGAGGTGCAGCAGCTCGCCGACGACATCCGCGAGGCCCAGGGCCCCGAGATCGAGACCATGAGCGACTGGCTCCAGGACTGGGACGAGGAGATCCCCGCGACGATGCGCGACCACTCCAACGCCGGGCACGACATGGGTGGGATGGGTGACTCCATGGACGGCCTGGCCTCCGACATGCCCGGCATGATGTCGGGCGAGGACTTCGACGAGCTCGAGAACGCCTCCGACGCCGAGTTCCAGAACATGTGGCTCGAGATGATGGTTGAGCACCACGAGGGCGCCGTCGAGATGGCCCAGGAGCAGCAGGAGAACGGCCAGTACAAGCCGGCCGTCGACCTCGCCGGTGATGTGGTGGACACGCAGACGGCCGAGATCGAGAAGATGAACTCGCTGCTCGGCTCCTGAGGCACCAAGCATCCGCGCTCGTCCGCGGCGGGGCGGTCACCCCATGTCGGGTGACCGCCCTGCACCACCGGGTTGTCCCCGAACCGCGTAGACCACCCGCTCACCCAGACCCACTCACCCCCACCCGGAGTGTCATGTTCCACCGCCCGCAACGCCGCATGACCGCAACCGTTCTCACCGTCGGAGCCGCCGCTCTCGTCCTGACCGGCTGCGGAACCGACGACAGCCCGACCCCGCCGGGGGCGCCGAACGCTGCCGAGGACACGGCGCTGGGCCACGTGCACGGCCTCGGCGTCGACCCAGGCGACGGCACCTTGTACGTGGCCTCCCACTTCGGCGTCTTCCGCGTCGGCCAGGACGGGACGCCCGAACGGGTCGCCGACCGATGGCAGGACACCATGGGCTTCGCCGTGGTGGGCCCAGGTCACTTCCTCGGGTCCGGCCATCCCGACCTGCGCGAACGACTCCCGGCCAGCTTGGGGCTGATCGAGTCCACCGACGGCGCCGAGACGTGGGAGACAGTGTCGCTGCTCGGCGACGCCGACCTGCACGCCATCGAACCGGCGGGCGACCGCATCTACGCCTACGACTCCGTGAGCGGGTCGCTCCTCACAACCACCGACCGCAAGAACTGGACCACCCTCAGCACGCAGCCGCTCTACGATCTCGCCGCTGATCCCGCCGACCCGGACACCGTCTACGCCACCACCGACCGCGGCGCCCTTGTCCGCTCCACCGACGGGCAGGAGCCCCGCCCAGTAGCCGGGGCGCCAACGCTCACGGCCATCGACTGGCAGCCCGACGGACCGCTGGTAGGCATCGGCGCCGACGGCACGGTCATGACCAGCTCCGACGCCGTCCAGTGGCAGAAGGCAGGCCAGCTCGACGGCCCCGCCGAAGCACTTGACGCCGTAGCGGGCAGGTGGCACGCAGCCACCGAGAAGGGCGTGTACGAGTCCACCGATGAGGGCCAGACCTGGGAGGTTCTCCTCCAGGTCCACTGATGCCCCGGATGCGCCGGCCCGAACGGCGCGACTCACGCCTCGGCGCCGGCCCAGGAGGCGGTCGTCGGCCGCTCGCGCACGCTCCCCGCATCCTCGCGGCGTGTCCAGTGACCAAGTGGACGGGCACGTGGCGGTCGATGTGTTGGTGCCGACGGCGTACGTCGAGGGCTTCGACGGGCTGGTCCAACGCGCCGGAGCGACGCTCGGCACCACGTCATGACGAGCGATGCTGGCGCAGTGGCGGGCTTTCGGCGGGGGCCGGTGGCTGCTGCCGCGGAGGTGAAGATCGAGACCTTGCGGTACTACGAACGTAGGGGTCTTCTGGCCGAACCGGACCGCAGCCCCGGAGGGCACCGGCTCTACCCCGCCGAGGCGGTCACGGTGCTGCGCGTCATCAAGGCCGCACAGCAACGCGGGTTCACACTGGACGAGGTGGCCGACCTGCTCGAGCTTGGCCGGCACCGGCACGGCAAGCGCGTGGATGGGGGTCTTCAGCAGCGGGCACGCGAAAAGCTCATCGAGGTCGAGAACCCCATCACCGACTTGGAGACCATCCGCGACAACCTCGCCGCCACCATCGACGCCGGATGCGACGACCTGTTGGCCCGCGCCTCGGCCGAGTGCTGCCCCATCCCCTTCACCGCCATCACCATCCACCCGGCCAGCGCGGCCGCCACCGCCGTGGAAGGCTCACGATGACGTTCAAGGACCGGCATCTGGGGGGAGGGGCGACTGCGGCGTGCGCGGTGTGCTGCGCGACCCCCGTCGTGGGGTTCCTGGGCGTCGCCGGGTTCGCCGCCACGGCCGCGACCCTGGCGTTCGCGGACGTCGTGTTCGCTGTCGTGGTCGGTGTTGCCAGCATCGCAGGGGTCCTGGTGCGTCGCTCCCGGTCGCGGCAGGTCGCCTGCGCCTTCCCGGAAGGTGCTGGCCCTGTCGAGCTTGAGCTGGGCGCGACACGGGCCGGTGACACCGGTTGACCGCGGCGGGGACGGGCTCCTCGTCGCGATGGGACCGACTGGGAGACTCACGTCCATGGTCGTGAAGTCGCTGTTCTTGTTCGCGTTGGCCGCCGTCGCGGAGATCGGTGGGGCGTGGCTGGTGTGGCAAGGCGTACGGGAGCACCGGGGCTGGTTGTGGGGCGGTGCCGGCGTCATCGCGCTGGGCCTGTACGGCTTCGTGGCCACGCTCCAGCCGGACGCGAACTTCGGGCGCATCCTGGCCGCGTACGGTGGCGTGTTCGTGGTCGGCTCGCTGCTGTGGGGTGTGGCCCTCGACGGCTTCCGTCCTGACCGGTACGACGTGGCAGGCGCACTGGTTTGTCTGGTCGGGGTGACGGTCATCATGTACGCCCCGCGGACGGGCTGAGCGCTCGCCGCGAGCCCACAGCCCGGAGTGGGAGCATGCAGGTATGGAGCCGACGCAGCTGAGCTGCTCGTGTTGCGGGCGAAGCAAGCCGCGGGCCGCCTTGCACGCCCTGAACGGCGGCGCCTACATCTGCCGTCGATGCGGGCTGTGGGTGGCACTGCGCCTCAAGCGCGACCCAGCGTCGAGGGCGTGAGCCGCGCTCATGCGTGCATCGAGCGGCGCAGTGCCTCACGCAGCTCGGCGAGTCCTGGCACGCCGGCCAGACCGGACGCAGTCTGGTACATCCGGCACGCCAGCCCCACGGCTGCGCCCGCTTGTGCGAACGGGTCCCGGCCGTTGATGAGGAACGTCGGTGAGCCCGTGAACCCGCGCGCCTGAGCCTGCTCATCGGACTCGATGACGGTCACGGACACCGACGCTGAGGCGTCGAGCTCGGCGAGCGCAGCCACGGTCAGGTCGTAGGCAGAGGCTTCGTGCGGGCACTCCGTCACCACCAGCAGCTCCACGTCCATGCCACCAGCATGCCCGACCGCTCGCGGAGTCACTGCCCTCCCGTCACGGTCAGCGGTTCCGTGAGCAGCCATCGCGCGGGAGACTGGGTCGTGGCCACACAGGGGCAGCCGCCGGACCGGCAGAGCATCCATGCCGAGCTAGAGCGAGCGCGAGCTGACCTGCGCCACGTCGTGTCCCAGGCCACCGCTGTCGACCTTCGCCGCCGCACGAACGGGACACGGTGGACCAACGGTCAGATGCTGTGGCACATGGCGTTCGGCTACCTGCTCGTGCGCCGCCTCCTGCCCCTGGTCCGTCTGTTCGGACGACTTCCCGAGCCGTTCAGCCGCGCCTTCGCGGCCGCGTTGAACGTCGGCACTCGACCGTTCCACTACGTCAACTACGTCGGCTCCGTGGGTGGCGCACTCGTCTTCCACGGCCCCCGGCTGACGCGGCAGCTCGACCACACCATCGACCGGCTCCATCGCCGCCTGGATGCGGAGTCCGACGACGCGCTGAGGCTCCGGATGCACTTCCCAGTCGGCTGGGACCCGTTCTTCGGCGACGCGATGACGCTCGAGCAGGTGTATCGCTACCCGACCCGGCACTACGACTTCCACCGGGCCCAGCTCACCCTCGAGTAGCCCCGTGCGGCACTCACCGTCGGGTGAGGGCCGGGCGCGAGTCGTACGTTCCTGGACCGAGGTTGACAGAGGGGTCCTGACGGCGTTGCTACCAGTCGAACTCGTGGCAGCCGCGGTCGGCGGAGGCTTCGACCTGCAAGGTGGCGTGCTCGATGCCGTGGTCGGTGCGCAGCACCCGTCGTGCTTCGGTGAGCACACCTGCGGCGGTGGTGGTGTCGCGGGCGACGAGGTGGGCGGTGGCGACGTGCATGCCGGAGGTCAGGGTCCACACGTGCAGGTCGTGGACGTCGTCGACGCCGTCGATGGCCTCGAGGTCGGCGGTGATGTCGTCCATTTCCATGCCAGCGGGGACGTGCTGGCCGAGGACGGCGAGGACCTCGCGACCGAGCATGACCGCCCGGACGGCAACGAACGTGCCAATGGCGAGCGCCACCAGCGTGTCCCAGTACGAGTTGTCGGTGGCGGCGACGAGGAGCCCGGCGGCGATGACGCCGACGGACCCGGCGGTGTCGGCGACGACCTCGAGGTAGGCGCCCTTGACGTTGAGGCTTTCGGCGGCGCCGCCGCGCAGCAGGACCATCGCGATGACGTTGATGACCAGGCCGAGCGCACCGACGACGAGCATGGGACCGGTCTCGACCGTGACCTCCTCGCCGATGCGGCCGAACGCCTCGATGACGACGTACACGGCCACACCCAGCATGAGCAGGACGGCCAGGCCGGAGGCGAACACCTCGGCGCGGTACGAGCCGTAGGTGCGGCGCCCGGTGGTGTCGCGGCGAGTGGCGATGCGGGTGGCGACGAGCGCTGCGCCGAGGGCGACGACGTCGGCGGCCATGTGGCCAGCATCCGAGAGCAGCGCCAAGGACCCGGAGATCAGGCCGTAGGTGAGCTCGACCACGAAGAACACGGCGATGAGGCCGAAGGAGACGGCGAGACGCCAGCGGTGCCGTCCACCGGCGTGCCCGGCTGCGGGTCCGTGGCTGTGTCCGGCGCCCATCAGGCGACTCTCTCGGTGGTTGCGGGCCGGTCGGTCGAGCCGTCGGCAGGGTTGGTGGCGGGGTTGGTGGCGGGGTGGTTGGAGGGTTCGGGCGTCAGGCGTCCCAGGCCGGGGACGAACCGGCCGACGGTGGCCGCGTAGGCGGCGTAGGACTGGCCGTGGGTGCGCACGAGGTAGGACTCTTCAACGACTCGGACCTGCAGCTGCAGTGCCACGAGCAGGAGGACCAACCCGAAGAGTGCGACGGGGTTGGGAACCATGAGCGCGAGGCCGAGGCCGGTGGTGGCCATGGCGGTGAAGATGGGGTTGCGGACCAGCGCGAACGGGCCGGCGGTGACGAGGTCGGTGGTTTCGGTCTCGTCGACGCCGATGCGCCAGCTGGTGCCCATGGCGAGCTGGGTGACGAACGTTGCCGCGATGCCGGCGACCGCCGCCGCGACGCCGAGCAGCTGGACAGGCGCTGCGTCGAGGGCTGCGACCGGGTCGAGTCCGAACAGGGCGGTGATGGGGCCGAGGACGCCGGCTACGAGCGCGAGGGTGAACAGGACTCCAGCCCACCACTCGGGGGAACCGAACCTGCCGGAGATGCCTCGCCAGCCGGTGTCGCCGGTACGGCGCCACTGCACCCAGGTGCGCAGTCCGAGCCCGACGCCGAGGTAGAGCGCGTAGATGGCCAGCGCGGTCACGGCGACCGCGTCGTTGCCGAGTTCAGTCATCGTCCTCATCCTGTTCGTCATCGTCATCGTCATCGTCGTCGTCCTCGACGAGTTCGCCTTCCCACGCTTCGCGGCCTTCGTGGACGGCGAACGCGGCGATGACGAACCCGGCGACGGGGTCGAGCCACGCCGCGCCGGTGAGGGCGTACAGGCCGAGACCGACCAGCGTGGAGATGCTCAGCAGGACGCAGATGCGGGTCTCGGCGGCGTCGGCGAGGATGAGCGGGTCTCCGCCGAGCTGTTCGCCGACGCGGCGCTTGGCGCGCGCGAGCAGCGGCATCACGACCACCGACGCGGCGAGCAGGACGATGCCGACCATCGAGTGCTCCGGCGCCTCGTCTGCGAGCAGGGACCGGGTGCCCTCGAAGACGACGTAGGCGGCCAGCACGAAGAACGTGACGGCGACGGCCTTGAGGGTCCGTCGCTCCTTGGCCTCGTCAGCTTCCCCGTGCCGCAGCCGCGCCGCGAGCCGCAGCCCGACCAGCACAGACGCGGCCGACTCGACGCCGGAGTCCAGACCGAACCCGACCAAGGAGACGAGCCCGGCCATCAGGCCGGCCGTGATGGCCACCGCACCCTCGACGACGTTGTAGGCGACCGTGAACTGCGCCAGCCGCAGCCCGCGGCGTGTCAGGCGTTCGGTTTCGGCGTCGGTTAGCGACGGGGAGCCGGGAAGGTTGTGCGTGGGTCGAGACATCAGGGCCGCCTGCCGATCTCGAACACCTCGGACGCCGAGACGGCGCGCTCAGCGTCTTGGGCGGCGGGTGTGCAGCAGCCGTCGGTGCAGGTGCCGCCGCCGCAGCAGCCGTCGGCGTCGTCGTCTGCGCCGAGGCCGACGGGTCCGCAGCCGCAGTTCTCCCCACGCCACGCCTCACGGCCCTCCTTCACGGCGACCGCGGCGATGACCAGGCCCGCGATGGGGTCGGCCCACGACCAGCCGAGGGTCGCGTTGAGGAGGAGCCCGACGAGCAGAACCGCGGACAGGTACGTGCACAGCAGCGTCTGGGTGGAGTCGGCGACCACCGCGTTCGAGCCGAGGGCTTTGCCGGTGCGCCGCTGGGCCCAGGACAGGAACGGCATGATGACCAGCGAAGCCGCGGCCAGCGCGATGCCGACCGTCGAGGTGTCCGGGTCGTGGTCGCCGAGCAGGGCGCGAACCGACTCGAAGGTGACGTAGGTGGCGAGCGCGAAGAACGACAGCGCCATCAAGCGCAGCGCCTGCTGTTCGCGGGACTCGGGGAGCCGGTGGCGGAACTGCCACAAGATGATGAGCCCGGACGAGACCTCGACGACTGAGTCGAGTCCGAACCCAACGAGTGCGACTGACCCCGCGATGATGCCGGCGGTGATGGCGATGACCGCCTCGATGAGGTTGTAGGCCACGGACGCGCCGGCGAGGAGCTGGGCGCGACGACCGAGACGCGCCCTGTCGTCGGCGGTGAGCGCGGCGGGGGTGTGCACGTGGGCGGTCATCAGGCGTCCTTGCGGGTGGCGGTGCCGAAGTTCGGGCACAGCGTCACGGCGTCGCCAGTCAGGCCGAGAAGCCGTTCCGCGGCGGTGAGCAGCTCGAGGACGGCCTCGGGGTGGGTCAGGGAGAACAGCGACGCGCGGCCCTGGGGGCGGGAGTCGACGAGGCCGCAGTCCTTGAGGCAGGCGAGGTGCTTGGACACGGTCGACTGCGCGAGCCCGAGGTGGGCCATGAGGTCGACGACGCGGTGCTCGCCGAGGGCGAGGTGGCGAAGGATGATGAGCCGGTTCGGGTCGCTCAAGCCGTGGAACAGGCAGCCGGCCGCTTCCAGGCCCGCGCGCTCGAGTGAGTCGGGAGGCGCGGGAGCGGTAGCAGCATCAATCGTTGGCATCATGGTTCGGCGATGTTAGCACCCACGACGCGTCCGCGCGGTGGTGGTGTCCGACGAGCAAGCCCCGGAGCTGTCCCGGAGGCGTCGGCCGCGACCGACAGGCGGTACGGAGCCCGCAAGGCTGCGTCCGCACCTCTCCGCGGTCCGCGCGCCCGGAACGAGTGACAGACGCCCCCACTCCCGCAGGACCTCTGCCTCGTCCGCCGACCAGCGGAGACGGGCACGATGAAAGGTGGAGGTGGTGAGCATGTCTGACTCGCCCCAACCCCGACGTCACATGCGCCGAGGCGGCTGGATAGCCCTGATCGTCGTCGTCGTGCTGTTGAGTCTCATGGGTGGCTCCTACGCCCTCGGCCGGAGCAGCTCTGACCCCGCGGCCACCACCGTGTCGGCTCAGCCAGCAGCCGGGACGTCGAGCCCAAGGATGATGACGTGGGCGCAGCGCCCCACCGATGACGTGTCCTGGATGCGCACCCACCAGGCCGACGTGCGGTGGATGCGGAACAACGCAGACGCCTGCGACTGGGGGCTGCCCCGTTCGCGTGCTCGGTACTGGATGAACCGCCCCGGCGTGTCCGGAGACCTTCTAGTTTGAGACTCCAGCGATTGCTGGGGTCTGGTGGTGAGCGTGGTGAGCTTGCTCGGCCTCGACTGGCGTGAGGTCGTCGCAGTACTCGAGGGGTCGGCGGTGGTTGAACCAGTCGACCCACTCGGCGGTCGCGATCTCGAGGTCGTCGAGGCCCTTCCACGGCCGCCTCGGCTTGATCAGTTCGGTCTTGTAGAGCCCTATCACCGACTCGGCCAGGGCGTTGTCGTAGGACGAGCCCACGGCTCCTGTCGAGGGCTTGATCCCGGCAGCGTCCAGGTGTTCGGAGTAGGCCACGGACAGGTACTGGACCCCGTGGTCGTGGTGCGCGATCAGACCGGCCAGGTCTTTGCCTTCACGCTGCCGGGTCCAGATCGCTTGCTCGACCGCGTCGACGACGAGCTGGCTGGTCATTGTTGTCGCCACTGACCAGCCCAGGATCCTGCGGGCGTAGGCGTCGATGACGAACGCGGTGTAGCACCAGCCCGACCACGTCGAGACATACGTGAAGTCCGCGACCCACAGGCAATCTGGTGCCAGCGGCGCGAAGTTGCGGTCGACCAGATCGAGCGGCTTGGGCGCCTTCGGGTCGCTGATCGTGGTCCGCTTGACCTTCCCGCGCACCGCACCGGCCAGGTTCATCTCGCCCATCAGCCGCTCCACGGTGCGGCGCGCGATCGGCGGCTCCTCGGCAGCGCGTTCACGGTTCAATGTCAGCCACACCTTCCGGGCACCGTAGACGCCGTAGTTCGCGGCGTGGACTGCGGCGATCTTCGGCTTCAGCTCCCCGTCCCGCGCCTCGCGGGCGGTGGGCTTGCGGGAGCGGTGCTCGTAGTAGGTCGCGGGGGCGATCTTGCAGCCCAGCTCGGTGAGCTGGTCGCAGATCGACTCGACACCCCATCGCAGACCGTCGCCGTCGCGGACACCGAGGTGTTCGTCGATGTAGGCCACGATCAGCGCTGTGGCCGGTCGAGTTCGGCCGCGAAGAAAACCGATGCGCTCTTGAGGATCGCGTTGGCCCGCTTCAGCTCAGCGTTCTCCCGCTTCAACCGCTTCAGCTCCGCCGACTCCTCCGAGGTCATCCCGGGCCGCTGGCCGGCATCGACCTCGGCCTGGCGACACCACTTCCGGATGGTCTCCGGCGTCCCCACGCCCAGCAGCTCGGCGACCTTCGTCATCGCCGCCCACTCCGACTCATGATCGGCCCTGATTTCGGTGACCATCCGGACCGCCCGCTCACGCAGCTCGGCCGGGTACCTCTTCGACGTACTCCCTGACATGACTCCAACCTTCCCAACGAATGGAGTCTCCGGACTTGCCGGGGCGGTTCATCACGCTTGCGCAGGACGCGGTTGGGGTAGTGCTGGCAGCAGCCGGATGCAGGCGCTGGGATCTGGTCGGTCATGTCCCTGACCCGTGTTGCGCGACCGGAAGCTGGGCAATCACTGCCAGCACCAGTCCGAACGAGTCGGCATGCTGAGGAATGCGCTATGTGACTCTGTGTGACACGACCACGGAGAAACCGCAGGTCAGATGGGGTGGGCCATGGGTGGGGCCAAGACCACCCAGATCTACGAGGGCACCAACCAGGTGCAGCGCATCGTCATGGCCCGGCAGCTCCTCGCGGGGGTGCAGAGCCAGCTCTGAGCAGGAGGTCGTCATGACCCGCAGCACCACCCCGTCGTCGACGGTGATGTCCCGCGCCGACCTGGCCTTCCAACTGCACGAGTGGCTGCGGGTCGAGGACCTCCTCACGCGCGAGCGGTACGCCGAGCACTCGCGCGACACCCTCGACGCGGTGCTCGACCTGGCCGAGACGGTGGCCACGCGCCACTTCGCGACGCACAACAAGCGCAACGACCAGGAGGAGCCCCGCTTCGACGGGGAGCGGGTGCACCTGCACCCCGAGGTGGAGGAGGCGCTGGCGGTCTACTCCGCCAGCGGCTTCACCGGCGCCACCTTCGACGAGGACCTCGGCGGCCTGCAGCTGCCGCAGGTGGTCGCCTCGGCGGTGGCGGCGTGGTTCCAGGCCGCCAACTGCGGCACGGCGGGCTACCCGTTCCTCACCCAGGCCAACGCCCACCTGCTGGTCGCCCACGGCAGCCCCGAGCAGGTCGAGCGCTTCGTGCGCCCGATGCTCGAGGGCCGGTTCTTCGGCACGATGTGCCTCTCGGAGCCGCAGGCGGGGTCCTCGCTGGCCGACGTGACCACGACCGCCACCGAGCAGCCCGACGGCACCTTCCGGCTGCGCGGCAACAAGATGTGGATCTCCGGCGGCGACCACGAGATGGGCGAGAACATCGTGCACCTCGTGCTGGCCCGCACCGCGGGCGCGCCGGCCGGGGTCAAGGGCATCTCGCTCTTCCTGGTGCCCAAGCACCTGGTGGCCGACGACGGCTCGCTGGGCGAGCGCAACGACGTCGTGCTGGCCGGGCTCAACCACAAGATGGGCTGGCGCGGCACCACCAACACCCTGCTCAACTTCGGCGAGGGCGCCCACCGTCCCGGGGGCGAGCCGGGCGCGGTGGGCTACCTCGTCGGGGAGCAGCACCGTGGCCTGGCGCTGATGTTCCACATGATGAACGAGGCCCGCGTCGGCGTCGGGCTCGGCGCGGCCGCCCTGGGCTGCACCGGCTACCTCAAGGCCCTCGCCTACGCCCGCGAGCGCACCCAGGGCCGCCCCGTCGGCGCCAAGGACCCGGCCTCGCCGCCGGTGCGCCTGGTCGAGCACGCCGACGTGCGCCGGATGCTGCTCACGATGAAGGCCTGGGTCGAGGGCGGTCTCGGCCTGGTGCTCTACACCGCCCGTCTGGTCGACGACGAGCAGACCGCCGAGGACCCCGCGGCCCGCGAGGAGGCGCACCGGCTGCTCGAGGTGCTGACCCCGATCGCGAAGTCATGGCCCTCCCAGTGGTGCCTGGCCGCCAACGACCTGGCCATCCAGGTGCACGGCGGCTACGGCTACACCCGCGAGTACGACGTCGAGCAGCACTTCCGCGACAACCGGCTCAACCCCATCCACGAGGGCACCCACGGCATCCAGGGCCTCGACCTGCTCGGGCGCAAGGTCGTCGCCGAGGGCGGTGCGGGCCTGCGCCTGCTCGCCCGCCGGATCAGGGAGACGACCGACGCGGCCGCGGCCCGCGGGGGCGACCTGGCCGAGGACGCCGCGGCGGTGCAGGCCGCGGCCGACCGGCTGGTCGCGGTCACGGCGACGCTCTGGTCGGCGGGCGACCCCCGGGTCAGCACGGCCAACTCCTCGGCGTACCTGGAGGTGGCGGGGCACGTGGTGGTCGCCTGGCTGTGGCTCCAGCAGGCGATGGCCGCCGACGGCGACAGCGACCTGCACGCCGGCAAGCGGCACGCGGCGCGCTGGTTCGTGCGCTGCGACCTGCCCCGGGTGCACCCGCAGCTCGACCTGCTCGAGCGCCTCGACCGCACGGTCCTCGACGTCGAGGACGCCTGGCTCTAGGTCGGCGCCGACCGGTGACCTGGCGGTCGCTAGCGTCGGCGCCATGACCCAGCAGACGCTCTCGATCCAGACCGCCGACGGCACCGCGGAGGCCTACCTCACCGGTGAGGACGGCCGCCCCGGCGTGCTGATGTACGTCGACGCCATCGGCCTGCGCCGCCAGACCCGCGACATGGCCGACCGCATCGCCTCGTGGGGCTACGTCGTGCTGGTGCCGCACGTGTTCTACCGCGACGGCTCGGCCGCCGACCTCGAGCCCGAGGGCGACCTGCGCGAGGACGGCGCCCGGGAGGCCTTCTTCGCCTCGGGGGTCATGGACCGCATCGCCGCCCTCACCCCCGACCGGTCGGGTCCCGACGCCGACGCCTGGGTGGCCACGCTGCTCGAGCACGCCGGGGACGGCCCGATCGGCGTGATCGGCTACTGCATGGGCGCGCGGCTCGCGCTGCGCACCGCGGGGCAGTTCCCCGGCACCGTCGGCGCGGTCGGCGGCTTCCACGGCGGGGGACTGGTCACCGACGAGCCCGACAGCCCGCACCTGGCCGTGGCCGCCTCCACCGCGGAGTTCGTGCTCGGCCACGCCGACCATGACGCCTCGATGCCGCTGGAGGCCGTCGAGACGCTCGAGCGGACCCTGCAGGAGGCGGGTCGCCCGCACCTCAACGAGGTCTACGCCGGCGCCGCGCACGGCTACTCGATGGCCGACACCTCGATGTACGACGAGCAGGCTGCGGAGCGCCACACGAGCGAGCTCCGGGCCCTCCTCGAGCGCACGATCGCCCCGGCCTGAGGCGTGCGCGGGAGCGGCACCCCTTCGGGTGATGGGACCCCCGGAGGGCCGCAGTACGTTCGATCCATGGCCACTCCCAACCTCAAGTACACCGTGCCCGGCATGAGCGACGAGGACGCTGCACGCGTCGTCGAGCTGGTCCAGGGCCGCCTCTACGCCTGCAACGACCTGCACCTGACGCTCAAGCACGTCCACTGGAACGTCGTCGGTCCCCACTTCATCGCCGTCCACGAGATGATCGACCCCCAGGTCGAGACCGTGCGCGGCTTCGCCGACGACCTGGCCGAGCGCATCGCGACCCTCGGCGGCTCGCCCAAGGGCACCCCCGGCTCGCTGGTGGAGAACCGCACCTGGGACGAGTACAGCATCGGTCGCGCCACCACCCAGGAGCACCTCGGTGCCCTCGACCTGGTCTACCAGGGCGTCATCTCCTCCTACCGCGACGGCATGAAGGAGCTCGACGACCTCGACCTGGTCACCCAGGACATGTTCATCGCCCAGATCAACGAGCTGGAGCTCTTCCACTGGTTCGTGCGCGCTCACCTGGAGGACAAGTCGGGCGGTCTGTCGACCGCCGGCGCCACCTCCGAGACGCAGGCCGCGGCCGCCGCCGGCTGAGCCACACCCCCTCGACGCCGACGACCCCCCGCCCTCCTGGGCGGGGGGTCGTCTGCGTGCGGACCGGGTCCGGTCGAGGGACGGCCCCGGATCAGCGCGGGAAGACCCGCGGCACCTCGGAGGCGCGGGAGGTGAAGACCGGCGTGCGCTTCTCCTTGAACGCCGCCACCCCCTCCTTGCCGTCGCCGATCGAGGTGTGGAACATCGCGAGGGTGTCCGACAGGTGCGCGTCGAGCGGCTCCGGGGCGGCGCTGTTGCGGTAGACCAGCTGCTTGGCCAGGGCGAGCGCCACGGGGGAGCGGTCCTTGACGAAGGAGCGGGCCAGCTCCTGGGCGGCCGGCAGCAGGTCGTCGGGCTCGTGCACCGAGCGCAGCAGACGGCCCTCGAGGGCCTGCTCGGCGGTGAGCACGTCGGCGGAGTAGACCCACTCCAGCGCCTGCTGCACCCCGACGATGCGGGGCAGGAACCAGCTCGAGCACGCCTCGGGGACGATGCCGAGCCGGCCGAAGACGAAGCCGACCCTGGCCCGGGTCGAGGCCAGGCGCAGGTCCATGGCCAGCGTCATCGTGGCGCCGATGCCGACCGCGGCGCCGTTGATCGCGGCGATCACGGGCTTGGGCAGGGCGTGGATGGCCAGCGTCACCTTGCCGCCGGTGTCGCGCAGGCCGTCCTGGTAGGGCTCCTGGTCGTAGCGCTCGCGCAGCTCCTCGGGGGTGACGTCGAGGGACTCGTCGAGCCCGAAGACGTTGCCCTCGGCCGAGAGGTCCATGCCCGCGCAGAAGGCGCGACCGGCGCCGGTGACGACCACGGCGCGCACGGCGTCGTCGTGGGCGTCGACGGTGAAGACCTGGAGCAGCTCGCGGGCCATCACCAGGTCGAAGGCGTTGAGCTGCTCGGGGCGGTGCAGCGTCAGGGTGGCGACCCCGTCGTCGTCCACGCTCCAGGTGAGGGTCTCGTAGCTCACGAGGTGGCTCCTTCCGGCAGGCCCGAGGGCGTGCACAGGCTGTCGTCGATGCTGTCGGTGTCGTCGTCGATGATCGCCTGGAACATCTGCCGCGAGCGCTCGGGGTCCCAGTTGACGGCGAGGTCGCTGATCGGCACCGAGCAGGTCAGGCCGTTCTCCCCGTTGACCCGGGTCATCGCCGAGGCCCACATCGCGGCCCGCGCGGGGTTCATGCCGTCGCCGAAGGTGACCGTCTCGGTGGCGGCGAGGTTGAGCCGCCAGTAGCGCACGGGGTTGAGCACCGACCAGGGCGAGACCACCTCGCGCCCGATGGCCGCGACCACCTCGCGCTGCTGGCGGGCGCGCTCGATGTCGCCGAGACCGCTGGTCTTGCGGGAGCGGGCGTAGCCCAGGGCGGTCACGCCGTCGGCCTCCTGGCAGCCCTTCCTCACGTCGAGGTTGGCCTGCGGGTCCACCATGGCCTGCCGGGGGCAGATCTCGATGCCGCCCACGGCGTCGACGAGGTCGACGAAGCCGCCGATGCCGATCTCGACGTACTCGTCGACGCGGATGCCGGTGTTCTGCTCGATGGTCTGCGTGAGCAGCTTCGGGCCCCCGAAGGCGTAGGCGGCGTTGATCTTCGTGGTGCCCGACCCGGGCACGTCGACGAGGGAGTCGCGGGGGATCGACATCAGCAGGTTGGGCCCGGAGCCGGTGTGCAGCAGCAGGATCGTGTCGGTGCGCTGACCGCTCGCGTCGCCCGTGCCGTACTCCTTGCGCTCCGCGGCGCTCAGCCCCTGGCGCGAGTCGCTGCCGACGAGCAGGTACGTCGTGCCCGGCTGCTCCGCCGGGCGCTCCCCGCGGGGCTCGAAGGCCACCTTGTCGACCTTGGTCCAGGCGAAGACCGGCACGGCGACCAGGTAGACCACCCACAGCAGCACCAGGAGCAGCACGTAGCGCGCGCGGAAGCGCGGACGTCGGCGGCCCGAGGAGGCCGCGGCCGGCGCCGGCGCGACCGGGGCCCGGGGCGGAGGGGTGGCCGTGCGGGGCTGGTCACGGGACAGGTCACGGGGCTGGTCACGGGGCTGGTCACGGGGCTGGTCACGGGGCTGGTCACGGGGCTGGTCACGGGGTCGGGCCCGCATGACCCGGGTCGCCTCGTCGTCGGGGGCGCCCGACCCGGCGGCGGGGGAGGCGGGGCGGGGCTGGCGCCGCACCGGCCGGGTCGCGTCGGGGTCGCTCGCCCCCTGTCCGCCGTAGAGCCAGTCGAAGCGCTTCTCGTCGTCGCCGCCGCGGCCGGGCCCGTCTGCCATGGGGAGGACGCTACGCGATGGGCCGACCTGGCCGGGCACGGCGCGTCGGGGCCCGTGTGACTCCTGAGGCTGGTGATACTGGCCGACAGCACTGGACCCTTCCCCACCAGTCCTGAGCAGGAGAGAGACACCTCGATGCCACCCGTACCTTCCCCCGGGTTGCTCGACGGCCAGCCCCGTCCGAGCGCAGCCGACCGCGCGGCCCGCGTACGCTTCCGCCGAGCGCTCGCGCTGATGGCCATGACCCTCGTCGTGCCGGGCTCGGCCCAGCTCGTCGCCGGAGACCGTCGCATCGGCAGGATCGCCGTGCGGATCTGGCTCGGCACGCTGCTCACCGTGCTGGTCGTCGGCCTGGCCGTCGCGATCCATCCCGGCCTGGCCCTCCAGATGGCCGTGAGCCCGGCCGTGCTGCTGGTGCTGCGCGTGCTGCTCATGGTGGGTGCCGTGGCCTGGGCCGCGCTCTTCGTCGACGCCTGGCGCATCGGCCAGCCGCTGACGCTCTCGATGAGCCACCGCCGCGCGGTGGTCGGGGTCAACGGCCTGCTCTGCCTCTCGGTCGCCGGCACCATGCTCTTCGGCGCCCACGTGGTGGCCGTGCAGCGCGACTTCATCGTCACGATGTTCGCCTCCTCCACCGTCACCGACGCCCACGACGGCCGCTACAACGTGCTGCTCATGGGCGGCGACTCCGGTGCGGGGCGCTGGGGCCTACGCCCCGACTCGATGACGGTGGCCTCCATCGACGTCGAGACCGGCCGCACCGTGCTGGTCGGCCTGCCCCGCAACATGGCCGACTTCCCCTTCGCGCCGGGCTCGGTCATGGACGAGCAGTTCCCCGACGGCTTCGACTGCGACGGCTGCTACCTCAACGGCGTGAGCACCTGGGCCGGCGACAACACCGAGCTCTTCGGCGACTCCGAGAACCCCGGCGTCGACGCCACCGTCTCGGCCGTCGAGGGCATCACCGGGCTGCGGGTCAACTACTGGGCCATGGTCAACCTGCAGGGCTTCAAGGACCTCGTCGACGCCGTCGGCGGCGTCGAGCTCACGGTGCGCTCCCCGATCCCGGTGGGCGGTCTCGGCGACGACGTCACCGGCTACATCGAGCCCGGCACGCGCACCCTCGACGGCTTCGAGACGCTCTGGTACGCCCGGGCCCGCGAGGGCTCCGACGACTACTCGCGCATGGCGCGTCAGAAGTGCGTCATGAACGCCATGCTCCAGCAGGTCAGCCCCCAGGTCGCGGTGCGCAACTTCGAGTCCATCGCCGCCGCCTCCTCCGAGATGGTCTCCACCAACCTCCCGGCCTCCGAGCTCGACACGTTCATGCAGCTGGCGCTCAAGGCCCGCGGCCAGAAGGTCTCGACCCTCTCGCTGGTGCCGCCGATGATCGACACCGCGCACCCCGACGTCGAGGAGATCCAGACCAAGGTCGCCGCCGCCATCGCCAAGGCCGAGGGCACCGCCCCGGCCGGCTCCGGCGCGGGCGGCGCCGGCGGCTCGGGCTCGACGAGCCCCGTCGACGGCCCCGTGACCGGTGGCTCGGTGGGCTCGCTGAGCGGGGGCTACGCCGCCAACCAGGCCCAGGACCTCGGCGCCGCCTGCTGACCTAGGGTGACCTCCGTGCCCGAGACCCCCGCCCCCCGTGTCGTGGCGGTCGTCGTCACCTTCAACCGCCTCGCGCTGCTGCGGGACCTGGTCGACCGTCTGGCGCAGGTGCCGGGTCTGGCGCAGGTCCTGGTGGTCGACAACGCCTCCACCGACGGCACCGGCGACTGGCTGGCCGGGCGCGAGGACGTGCGCGCCCGCACGCTGGAGGACAACCGCGGCGGCGCCGGCGGCTTCCACGACGGCCTGGCCTGGGCGCTCGAGGAGGGCGCCGACCTGGTCTGGCTGATGGACGACGACGGCCTGCCCGACGTCGAGGCGCTGCCGCTGCTGCTCGAGCACCGCGACCTCGACTTCTGGGGTCCGGTCGTGGCCGCCCACGACGACCCGCGCCGCCTGGTCTTCCCGATCCGTCTGCCCGGAGGCACCCGGGTGGTCCACGCCATGGACGACGTCGAGGCCGCCGCCACCGACGGCCTGCTGCCCGACGTGGTCATCCCCTTCAACGGCGTGCTGGTGACCCGCGCGCTGGTGGAGCGCATCGGTCTGCCCCGCGCAGAGTTCTTCATCTGGGGCGACGACGTGGAGTACCTGTGGCGCGCCCGGCGCGCCGGTGCGCGCGTGGCGACCGTCGTCGGGGCGCGGGTCCTGCACCCCGCGACCGATGCGCTCGGCACCCCGATGGCCTTCGGCCGCACGACGTACAACCACAGCCCGAGCGACCTGAAGCACTACTGCATGGCGCGCAACAACCTGCTCAACCTGCGCGACTACCGTGGCTGGCCGCACGCGCTGGCCTTCGTGGCCAAGACGGTGTGGTTCTACTCCTTCACCCGACCGCAGCCGGGTCGGCTCCTGCTCAGCGCGCGGGCGATGCTCGCCGGGCTGCGCGGCGACTTCACCGGACACCGGAGGTACCTGTCGTGACCAGCCCGTCCAGCCCGTCCAGCCGGCCGGGCGCGCCCGCCGAGAGCGTGGCGGTGGTGGTGGTCACCTACAACCGTGCCGAGCTCCTCGTCGGCATGCTGCGGGGGCTGGCCGCGCAGGAGCACCGCCCCGACGCGATCGTGGTCGTCGACAACGCCAGCACCGACGCCACGGCCGACGTGCTCGCGGGGGCCGGCGCCGACCTGCCCGGTCTCGCGCCGCTCACGGTCGTGCGCAGCGAGGAGAACCTCGGCGGCGCGGGCGGCTTCCACCTCGGGCTGCGCACCGCCCACGCCCTGGGCCACGACCGGTTCTGGCTGATGGACGACGACGTCGTGCCCGCGCCCGACTGCCTGGCGGTGATGATGGCCGCCGACGAGGACTGCCTCGCCGCGGTGCGCGAGGACTCCGCCGGGCGGCTGTGCGAGAAGGCCGCGCTGCGCTTCGACCTGACCCGCCCCTGGGCGGTGAAGCCCAAGACGGCGATGGTGGAGACGACCTACGGCACCCGTGCGGCGATGCCGAAGCGGGTGGAGGTGGAGAACGTCGCCTTCGAGGGCTTCATGGTGCGGCGCCGCGTCGTCGACCGGATCGGGCTGCCCGACCCGTCGTACTTCATCTTCTACGACGACGTCGACTACGCCCTGCGGGCCCGGGAGGCGGGTGCGCACATCTGGGCGCTGCGCGACGCGGTCCTCGTGCGCCAGCTCGACTTCGACCAGCAGCACGACCTGGCCGGGTGGAAGGGGTTCTACATGTACCGCAACCTCTTCGTCGTGCACCTGCGCTACGGCGAGAACGCCCTCGTGCGGGCCAAGCCGTGGCTGGTGACCCTCGGCGTCGTGCTGCTCAGCCCCCTGCGCGGCGGGCGGGCGGAGGCGCGCAACGTGATCCGTGCCATGCGCGCCGCGCGTGGGATGCGGGCCCGGCCCTCGTCGTCCGTAGACTGACCGATCGTGTCGACACCTGATCACTCCCAGCCCGACCTCGTCGTCGTCGGCTCCGGCTTCTTCGGCCTGACCGTCGCCGAGCGCTGCGCCCGCGAGCTCGACCTCAAGGTCCTCGTCCTCGAGCGCCGCGACCACATCGGCGGCAACGCCTACAGCGAGATCGACCCCGAGACGGGCATCGAGGTGCACAAGTACGGCACCCACCTCTTCCACACCTCCAACGAGCGCGTGTGGGAGTACGTCAACCGCTTCACCGACTTCACCGGCTACCAGCACCGCGTCTTCGCGCGCTACCAGGGCCAGGTCTACTCCTTCCCGATGAACCTCGGGCTGATCAACCAGTTCTTCGGCAAGGACCTCAGCCCCGACGAGGCCCGCGCGCTCATCGCCGAGCAGGCCAGCGAGATCGACACCGCCGAGGCGACCAACCTCGAGGAGAAGGCGATCAGCCTCATCGGGCGCCCGCTCTACGAGGCCTTCGTCAAGGGCTACACCGCCAAGCAGTGGCAGACCGACCCGACGCAGCTCAGCGCCGACATCATCACGCGGCTGCCGGTGCGCTACACCTTCGACAACCGCTACTTCAACGACACCCACGAGGGCCTGCCCGTCGACGGCTACACCGCGTGGCTGACCCGGATGGCCGACCACCCGAACATCGAGGTGCGCCTGTCCACCGACTGGTTCGACGTGCAGGACGAGTACAAGGGCAAGGTCCCGGTCGTCTACACCGGACCCGTCGACGAGTACTTCGGCAACGTCGAGGGCCGCCTGTCGTGGCGCACCATCGACCTCGAGGCCGAGACCCTCGACGTCGACGACTACCAGGGCACCGGAGTGGTCAACGCCAACGACGAGCACCTGCCCTACACCCGCACGCTGGAGTTCAAGCACCTCCACCCCGAGCGGACCTACCTGCCCGGCAAGACCATCGTCGTGCACGAGTACTCCCGCTTCGCCGAGGAGGGCGACGAGCCCTACTACCCGGTCAACACCGCCGAGGACCGCGCGAAGCTGCTCGCCTACCGCGACCTGGCCAAGGCCGAGCCGATGGTCCTCTTCGGAGGCCGGCTCGGCACCTACAAGTACCTCGACATGCACATGGCCATCGGCTCCGCGCTGTCGATGGTCGACAACAAGCTCGCGCCGCACTTCTCCGAGGGTGCGCCGCTGACGAGCGGAGGAGTGGACGCATGAGCACGACCACGGGCACCACCACGGGCACGACCCCCACGACCGCCTCGACCGCCGCGGCGGGCGGGGCCGGCACCAGCACCCGGCTGCTGATGCGCCAGGTCCTGCCGCTCGACGGCGACCTCGACGTGCTGCCGCTCTACGTCGACACCGAGCCCGCCGTCCTCGACGCCGACAAGTACGAGATCGGCACGAACCGCAACGCGCGCGAGCTCAACGCCGCGTCGATGCGCCAGAGCACCCGCTCCGGGCGCCGGCTGCACCCCGACCAGATCGAGTCGCGCACCGCGCTGCGGGTCACCAGCGGGGAGTCGCTGTCCTTCGGCACCTACTTCAACGCCTTCCCCGCCAGCTACTGGCGGCGCTGGAGCGTCGTGTCGGCGGTGCGCCTGACGGTGCGCCTGCGCGGCCGCGGCGCCAGCCTGGTCGTCTACAAGTCGATGGCCCGCGGCAACTCCCAGCGCGTCGACGCGGTCACCACCGGCGACCAGGACGGCGGCACCTTCAGCTTCGACCTGACCCTCAAGCCCTTCGTCGACGGCGGCTGGTACTGGTACGACGTGCTCGCCGGCGACGACGACGTGGTCGTCGAGTCGGCCGAGTGGACCGCCGAGGTGCCCGCCGAGCGCGCGCAGCACGGCACCGTCGACATCGCCATCACCACCATGAACCGCCCCGACTTCTGCGCCGAGCTGCTCGTGCAGATCGGCGAGGACGAGGCACTGCGCCCGCTGCTCGACGAGGTGCTCGTCATGGAGCAGGGCACCGACCTGGTCAGCGACTCCGAGCACTTCCCCGCGGCGCGCGAGGCCCTCGGCGACACGCTGCGGGTCATCGAGCAGGGCAACCTGGGCGGCTCGGGCGGCTACGCCCGGGGCCAGCTGGAGTCGGTGCGCAAGGGCACCGCGACCTACACGATGATGATGGACGACGACGTCGTCTGCGAGCCCGAGGGCATCGTCCGCGCGGTCACCTTCGGCGACCTGGCCCGCCGGCCCACCATCGTGGGCGGCCACATGTTCAACATCTACTCCCGCTCGCGGCTGCACAGCTTCGGCGAGATCGTGCAGCCGTGGCGCTTCTGGTGGCAGTCGGCGCCGGGCGTCTTCCACGACTGGGACTTCGCCGCGCGCAACCTGCGCTCCTCGCGCTGGCTGCACCAGCGCATCGACGTCGACTTCAACGGCTGGTTCATGTGCCTCGTGCCCCGTCAGGTGCTCGAGGAGGTCGGCCTCTCGCTCCCGCTGTTCCTCAAGTGGGACGACTCGGAGTTCGGGCTGCGCGCCAAGAAGGCCGGCTACCCCACGGTCACGTTCCCCGGCGCGGCCGTGTGGCACGTGCCGTGGTCGGACAAGAACGACGCCCTCGACTGGCAGTCCTACTTCCACTACCGCAACCGCCTGGTGGCGGCCCTGCTGCACTCGCCGTACCCCAAGGGCGGGCGGATGGTGCGCGAGAGCCTCAACCACCAGATCGCGCACCTGGTCTCGATGCAGTACTCCACCGCCGAGCTGCGGCTGCGCGCCCTCGAGGACGTCTTCGCCGGCCCCGAGGCCCTGCACGCGCAGCTGGCCACGAAGCTGCCCGAGGTGCGGGCCTTCGTGAAGCAGTTCCCCGACGCCCAGCTCGAGGTCGACCCCGACGCCTTCCCCTCCGTGCGCCGGCAGAAGCCGCCGCGCAAGGGCCGCGACGACACCGGCGTGCCCGGTCGCAAGGCGACGCTGCTGGCGGCCGCGCTCATGCCGCTGCGCCAGCTGCGCCCGGTGCGCGAGCTCTCGCGGCGCCACCCGGAGGCGGAGGTGCCGGCGATGGACGCCAAGTGGTACCGCCTGGCCAAGTACGACTCCGCGGTCGTGTCGATGAACGACGGCACGTCGGCGGCCTTCTACCAGCGCGACCCCGAGCGCTTCCGCGACCTCATGAAGCGCACGCTGGAGAGCCACGACCGGCTGCGCCGTGAGTGGCCGCGCCTGGCCGAGGAGTACCGCGCCTCGCTCGGCGCGATCACCTCGCCGGAGGCGTGGGAGGAGACCCTGCGGCCGTGGCGCGGGACGAGATGAGCGAGGCCTCCTCGACGGGCGCCGCGCTCGAGGAGCCGCGCCCGCACCGTCGGGTCGACGCCGACCTCGCCCCTCCGACCGCGCGGTCGGGGCTGCTGGGGGTCTTCCAGAACCGCTACCTGCTGCGCCTGCTGGTGCGACGCGAGATCAGCGCCCGCTACTCCGGGTCGTTCCTGGGTCTGCTGTGGTCCTACATCAACCCGCTCAGCCAGTTCCTCATCTACTACTTCATCCTGGGCAAGCTGCTCGACCGCGGCACCGAGAACTTCGCGGTGCACGTCTTCTCGGCGCTCATCGTCGTGCACTTCTTCATCGAGACGTTCAACGCCGGCACCCGGTCGATCGTGCGCAACAAGTCGCTGGTGCGGAAGATGGCGCTGCCGCGCGAGATGTTCCCCGTGGCCTCGATGCTGGTCTCGCTCTACCACGTGGCCCCGCAGGTCGTGATCCTCTTCGTCGTCTGCCTGTTCTACGGCTGGGTGCCCGATCCGATGGTGCCGGTCGCGCTGGCGCTGGCGCTGGGCATCATCATGCTGCTGGCGACGGCGCTCGCGCTGCTCTTCAGCGTGGCCAACGTCTACTTCCGCGACTTCGCCAGCGTGGTCAGCATCCTGACCAACTTCGTGCGCTTCGGCGTGCCGATGATCTACCCCTACGCCGTCGTGGAGGAGCGGTTCGGCTCCTTCGCGCAGTACTACATGCTCAACCCGCTCGCCGAGGCCGTGCTGCTGGTGCAGCGCGCCTTCTGGGTCGGCACCACGCAGGACCCGAGCGCCACCGCGGCCACCGAGCTGCCCGACCACCTCTTCACCCGCGGCCTGGCCATGGTGGGGGTCTCGCTCGTGGTGCTGGTCATCGCCCAGCTGGTCTTCACCCGCCTGGAGAACAAGATCCCGGAGCGCCTGAATTGAGCTACCCCGCCGACACCTCCATCGTGGTCGACCAGGCCACCAAGTCCTTCACGCTGCGCTACCACCGCACGTTCAAGCAGGTCACGGTGGCCATGCTCAAGGGCCACCAGGTCAGCGACACCTTCCAGGCCGTCGACGACGTCTCCTTCACCGTCGAGCAGGGCGAGTCGGTGGGCCTGATGGGTCTCAACGGCTCGGGCAAGTCCACGCTGCTGAAGATGATCAACGGCGTGATGAAGCCCGACTCCGGGCGGGTGCTGACGCGGGGCCGGATCGCGGGGCTGATCGCCACCGGCGCCGGCTTCCACCCGCAGCTCACCGGCCGGGAGAACGTCTACCTCAACGCCGCCGTGCTGGGCATGACCGAGCGTGAGACGGCCCGCAAGTTCGACGACATCGTGGAGTTCGCCGACATCGGCCGCCACCTCGACTCCCCGGTCGGCAACTACTCCTCGGGGCAGTTCGCCCGGCTGGGCTTCGCGGTCGCGGTGCACGTCGACTCCGACATCTTCCTGGCCGACGAGGTGCTGGCGGTGGGGGACAAGCCCTTCAAGAAGAAGTGCCTCGAGCGCATGCAGGAGATCCGCGACTCCGGTCGCACGCTGCTCTACGTCAGCCACGCCGCGTCGTCGGTGCGCAAGATGTGCGACCGGGTGATCGTGCTGGAGAGCGGCAAGGTCGGCTACGACGGCGAGGTCGGTCCCGGCATCAAGTACCTCAAGTACGACGCCGGCACCGACGAGGAGGAGCAGGACGAGGAGCTCGGCGCCGACATCTGAGCCCCCGTGACACGAACCCCCGCAGCCCCCGGGCTGCGGGGGTTCGTGCCGTCCGGGGGAGGAACGGGAACTTGACAAATCTCGGATCGGCCGGCGTGTCGAGTGGAAATTACAGCGTTGTAGTTACTCACTTCCCGTGGCGTGCCCCCTGTGACGCGTGTGAAAGTTGCGCACCGTGTGAACTTCCCCGCGCACTGGAGTACCCCCATGTCACCCAGCAGGTCCCGCTTCGTCACCCTCTGCCAGCAGCTGCTGGCACTCGGGGTGGTGCTCGCCGTGCTCACCCCCGCCGCCAGCGTCATCAGCCTCGACGTCGTGCGCCAGGCCCCCGAGGGCAGCCGCGCCGCCGGCCTCACCGGCCCCGCGCTGCTGACCCCGCCGCGCACGGCGGCGGCCAGCGACCTCGCGGCGTACGCCCGGGGCGCCCAGGAGGCCACCGCGGTGCCCACTGCTCCCGTCGACCCCGACGTGCGCGAGTACGCCCTGACCCCGCCGGCCGGCAGTAGCGCCCGCGCGGGCACGCTCGCCGCCCGGGCGGCGCAGGGCCCCGCCGGCACCCGGATCACCAGCGCGCCGCAGCGCGTCACCGGCTACGGCGCCGTCGGCGTCACCTGGCAGCACGGCGAGCAGGTCGACGAGGACGACCTGGCCCTCGTGGTGCGGACCCGCACCGACGGCCGCTGGGGGGCCTGGAGCGACCTGGAGTACCACGACGACCACGGGCCCGACCCCGACAGCGCCGAGGCGCGGCGGGCCCGCCCGGGCACCGACCCGGTGCTGGTGGGCACGGTCGACGAGGTGCAGGTGCGCGTCGACGTGGCACGCGGCACGGCCGCGCCCGACGACATGAGCCTGTCCGTCATCGACCCCGGCGAGGCCGCCGACACCGTCACCGAGCGTCCGGCGCTCGACACCTCCACGATGGGCCGCACGACGGGCGGCACGACGGGCGGCGCCCCCGCCCCGGGTGACGTGTCGTCCGAGCCGGCCGCGGGGGAGGAGCAGCTCGCGCTCAGCGCGGCGGAGGCGACCCCGCGCCCGCAGGTCTTCTCCCGGGCCCAGTGGGGCGCCGACGAGCGGATGCGCTCGGCCTCCTCGCTGCGCTACGGCGAGGTGCACGCCGGCTTCGTGCACCACACCGTCAACGCCAACGACTACACCCGCGAGCAGGTGCCGGCGCTGATCCGCGGCATCTACGCCTACCACACGCGCTCGCAGGGCTGGTCCGACATCGGCTACAACTACCTCGTCGACCGCTTCGGCCGGATCTGGGAGGGCCGCTACGGCGGCATCGACCGGGCCGTCGTCGGTGCCCACACCCTGGGCTACAACGACTACTCCTTCGCGATGTCGGCCATCGGCAACTACGACGTCGCCCAGCCCTCGCAGGCCGTGGTGCAGGCCTACGGCGCGCTCTTCGCCTGGAAGCTCTCGCTGCACGGCGTCGACGCCTCCTCGGGCTCCCAGCAGGTCGGCCCGAAGCGCTTCGCGGCGATCAACGGCCACCGCGACGCCGGGTCGACGGCCTGCCCCGGTCGCTACCTCTACGCCCGTCTGCCCGAGATCCGGCGGCTGGCCGCCGCGACGCAGACCGGCTTCGCGGGCCGACAGCTCGCCTCCAACCTCGCCGACACCGCCCACCCCGACGTGGTGCTGCGCCGGGCCTCCGACGGCCGGCTCCTCGTGCTGCCCACCGGCGGGCTGACCCGCCTGGCCAAGCCCCGCGCCGTGGCCGGCGACTGGAGCTCGGTCGACGCGGTGGTGGCCTCGCCCGACCTCACCGGCGACGGTCTCGCCGACCTCGTGGTGCGCTCGGCCGACGGCACGACCGGCGTGCGCGCCGGCGACGGAGCAGGCGGGTTCGCCGCGGCCCCCCGGTCGCTGACGGCCCTGGCCGGCCACGACCTGCTCACCGCGGCCGGCGACCTCGACGGCGACGGTCGTGCCGACCTGCTCGCGCGCCAGGACACCACCGGGCGCCTCGACGCCTTCCTGGGCAACGGCGCCGGCGGCTTCCGGCGCGTCGACACCGGTCTCGTGCTCGCCGCGAGCGACCTGCTCGCCGCCCCCGGCGACCTCGACGGCGACGGCGTGGCCGACCTGGTCGTCCGCGACGCCGCCGGGTCGGCGACGCTGCACCGCGGGGTGCGGTCCGGCACCGGTGCGGTGTCCTTCGCGGCCGCCACCCGCCTCGCGGGCGACTGGAGCCGCTGGGACGTCGTCACCGCGGCCGGCGACTGGAACCGCGACGGTCGCGCCGACCTGCTGGTGCGCCGCGCCGGCGGTGCCGGCTTCGTGATGCCCTCGCGCGGCGACGGCGGCTTCGGCCACGTGCTCGGCCCGGTCGACCGGGTGGCCGGCCTCGACGGGGTCGTCTCGGGCGCCAGCCTCACCGGCGACGCCGCGCCCGACGTCCTCGCCCGCCGCGGCGACGCCCTGGTCGTCCTGGCCAACCCGGGCACGGTCGACACCGCCCCGCTCGTCGACACCGGCGTCCGGGTGCCCGGCGCCGACGCGGTGATGAACGTGGGCGACTGGGACGGCGACGGCCTCGGCGACGTCGTCGTGCGCCACGCCGCCACCGGGGTGCTCATGCTGCGCCGCGGCGACGGCCAGGGCCGCCTCGGCAAGGCGCTGCGGATCGGCACCGGCTTCAAGGACGTCGCGCTCCTCGCCGCCGTGGGCGACACCACGGGCGACGGCCGCCCCGACCTCATGGGCCAGCCGCGGGGCGGGTCGATGCGCATCTACCCCGGCGCGGGGCTCGACGGCCTCGGCGAGAGCTACGTGGCGCGCAGCGCGATCACGGCCACCCAGCAGGTCGGCGCCGGGCTGTGGGACGCCGACGGTGCTCCCGACAGCCTGCTGCGCAACGGCTCACGGCTGACGCTCTACCCCGGCAACGGGCCCGGAGGGCTCACCGACCCCCGCACGCTGGGACTCGACGTCACGGCGTACGACTGGGTGGTCGGCGTGAGCGACGTCGGCCTCACCGGCCACCCCGACCTCGTCGTGCGGGAGAAGCGGACCGGCTACCTGTGGCTGCTGCGCGCCAGCGCCGACGGGTTCGAGCCGCGCCGCTTCCTCGCCGAGGGGATGGGCGACTACGACCTGGCGGGGTGACGCGCCGAGGTGCGCTCCGCGGCCGCCACGGCCGCGACCCGCTCCTCGGCACCACCCACGACCAGGACCAGCGAGCCGCGGCGCGCGAGCGGCTCGGTGAAGGTGACGATCCCCGGTGGGGAAGCCGGGTTCGTCACCGAGAGGAGGCGGCCGCCGTCAGGGAGTGCACTCCCGGCGGCGGCCGCTCTCCACAGCTCGGCCTGCGTGACCGGGGCGCCCGACCCGACCAGGGCGGGGTCGTCGTCCTGGGCGGGGTCCCAGGCCACGAAGGAGTCGGGCTGCGACCAGACGTCCACGCCGACGTCGTGCACCCCGGCCGGGAGCGGGTCGGCGAAGCGGACCCCCATCGGGCGCAGCGAGCAGGCCAGCACCGGCACCTCGTCGGCGTGGGCCGCCCAGCGCTCCAGCCCCGCCGGACCGCAGACGACCGCGTCGGCGGGTCCGTCGCCGGTGAGGTCCACGGCGAGGCCGACGTTCCAGGCCGCGCCGAGGAGGACCGGCGTGAGCCAGTGGGCCGGCAGGTCGACCCGCAGCACCTGTCCCCGCTCGAGGTCGTGCTCCTCCACCAGCAGCGAGGACACCTTCGCGACCCAGTTGGCGTAGGTCGTGACCGAGAGCTCCACCCGCTCGCCCGGGTGCTGGTCGGGCCCGTCGCCCGGACGCTCGTCGTAGTAGGTCAGCAGCGGACGGCCCGGCTCGTGGCGCAGCAGGTCGCTCAGCAGGGCGGCGAAGGTGGTCACCCGGTCCAGCCTAGGCACCGGGGCCGGTGACCTCGGCCACGCCCTAGGGTGAGGCCCCATGAGCGCCCCGGGCACCGACGTGCCGAGCACGCCCCCTGCACCCCTCGACCACTTCTGGGCGGTGGTGCCCGCCGGTGGTGCCGGCACCCGGCTGTGGCCCCTGTCCCGCGCCGCGGCGCCGAAGTTCCTGCGCGACCTGCGCGGCGAGGGGCGCACGCTGCTCCAGGAGACCGTCGACCGGCTCGAGCCGCTCGCCGAGGACCGCTTCGTCGTCGTCACCGGCGCCGCCCACCGCCCGGCGGTGGTGCGCCAGCTCCCGCAGGTGGCCGCCGAGGCCGTGCTCGCCGAGCCGACGCCGCGCGACTCGATGGCCGCGATCGGCCTGGCGGCCGCGCTGCTGGAGCGCGCCGACCCCGACGCGGTGATGGGCTCCTTCGCCGCCGACCACGTCATCACCGAGCCCGCCGTCTTCGCCGCCGTGGTCACCACCGCGGTCGAGGTGGCCCGCGACGGCTGGCTGGTGACCATCGGCATCGAGCCGACCCACCCGTCCTCGGCCTTCGGCTACGTGCAGCAGGGCGAGGACCTCGAGGGCCACCCCGGCGCGGCACGGGTGGCGTCCTTCGTGGAGAAGCCCTCGCCCGAGGTCGCGGCCGGCTACCTCGCGAGCGGCGGCTACCGGTGGAACGCCGGCATGTTCGTCGTCCGCCCCGGTGTGCTGCTGGACCTGCTGGCCCAGTGGCACCCGCAGTTCGCCGCCGACCTGCGCGCGATCGCCGCCGACGGCTCGCGGCTGGAGGAGCTGTGGCCGGGCCTGCCCCGCATCGCGGTCGACCACGCCGTGGCCGAGCCCGCGGCCGCCGCGGGCCGGGTGGCGACGGTGCCCGCCGGCTTCGGCTGGGAGGACGTGGGCGACTTCGACTCCCTCGCCGCGCTGCTCGGCGCCGACGGCGCCGACGCGGCGACGGGGCCCGTGGTGCTGGGCGACGCGTCGCTCGTGGAGGCCGTGGACAGCACCGGCTTGGTGGTGCCCTCGGGTCGTCTCGTCGCGGTCGTCGGGCTCGACGACGTGGTCGTCGTCGACACCCCCGACGCCCTGCTGGTGACCACGCGGGCCCGGGCCCAGGAGGTCAAGGCGGTCGTGGCCGCCCTCACCGAGTCGGGCCGGACCCGGCTGACCTGAGGGCGCGGCCCCGTGTCACATGCCGTTGGGCTCGGGGCTGTCGAAGTAGGGGTACTCGACCATGAAGGCGTCGAGCGCGGCGCCGCTGGGGCCCGAGCAGTACTGGAAGGCGCCGACCTGCTTGGTCGTGTCGGTCTCGCCCTGGCCGCCGGCCGACCAGTGGGTGAAGGCGACGTGCGCGTCGTCGGGGAAGGCGTCGCCGTCCTCGGAGGTCCAGGGCGCGGCGATGAACTTGTCGCGCTGGTTGCTGGTGCCCTCGTACTTGTCAGCGATCGCGCGGATCTCGGTCATCGCCTCGTCGTCGTCGGCGATGGTCTCGTCGTACCAGAGGATCGTGTAGCCGTGCTCGAGGTTGTGCACCAGGGCCTCGAGGGCCGGGCGGTCGTCGGTGTAGACCTTGCGCGACATGGTGGCGGGGGCCTCGCCCGCGATGTTCCAGTGGGCGCCGAAGGCCGGGGGGCTCGTCTTGTAGTCGACCGTGGTGCCGTCGGGCACGTGGTCCTGGACGCCGTCGGCCTTCTTCGTGGTCACGTCGGTGCAGGCCGAGGCGGGCGCGCCGATCTCGGAGACCGCGAGGTCGGCGTACTCCCGCTTGTCGAGCCACCCGGTGACGGGGCCCCACACGGCGGCACCGATGAGGGCCAGGGCGATCGCGGCGCAGACACCGACGATGACGAAGCCCTGGCGCTTCTCGGCGCCCTTCTGGGACTTGCGGATCGCGTCGATCTTCGCCTGGCGGTCTGTCTTGGCGGGCTTGGCCACGGTGCTGGTGTCCCTCGGTGCTCGGAGTGCGGGTGCGCGGGTCGGTGCGGGTCCCCCTCTCGGGTGAGCCTGCCGGGTGAGTCTACGGACCCGGCGGGCGCAGGTGGGCCTCGGCGGCCCGATCGTCACCGAGCGGTGACCCCGGCGGCTCCACCAGCCAGCCGTGGGCGAAGGCGAGGGCGGCCAGGGCGGGGTGGGCCGGGGCGCGCAGGCCTCCGTCGGGACCGGGACGCGGTCGCCGGCCGGTGACGAGCCCGACGGCGTCGGCCAGCTCCTCGGCGGTGGCCGGAGCCCCGAAGGGAGCCCGGTCGGCCGGGTCGCCGGCCAGGGCCCGCACCACCGCCTCGCGGGCGCCGAACCCGAAGAGGTCGCCGCCCTCGGGACGCACCAGCGTGCGGGCACCCGGGCCGTGGTCGTCCGGGGGGAGGACGAGGTCGGCCCGGCCGCGCACCACGGCCACCGGACGGGCCCCGAGCTTGCCCTGCGCCAGCTCCGCGGCGCCGGCGATCTCGTCGGCGACCGCGGGCAGCGTCACGGCGAGCTCGTTGCCGTGGGCGTCCACCCGGCCGGCGTAGTCCTCGGCGACGCGCAGGCCGGCCGCCCCCACCGCGATGTCGGTCTGCCCCTCGCGCCAGGCGCGGCCGGCGGTGTCGGTGACGACCACGGCCACGTTGCGGCCCGAGCGGCGCCGGACCTCCTCGCGCAGGCCGCGCGCCGAGCGGTCGGGGTCGAGGGGGAGCAGCACGACCGAGCCGCGCGCGACGTTGGAGGCGTCCACGCCGGCCGCGGCCATGGTCAGCCCGTGGCGGGTCCGCACGATGCGGGTCGGGCCACGACGTGCGACCACCCGCACGGTCTCCTCGGCCACGGCCTCCTCGCGCCCGCCGACGCGCACCCGGCCCTCGGCCTTGCTGACGACCTTGCTGGTGACGACCAGGACGTCGCCGTCCTGCAGCGCGACCAGCGGCAGCAGCAGGCCGACGAGGTCGTCGCCCGCCCCGACCTCGGGCACGCCGTCGGGGGCCACGACGCTCAGCTCACCGCCCGGCTCGCTCACGGGCGGGGGGCGGCCACCAGGGCCAGTGCGGCCGCGACCATCCGGGCCGTCGCGTCGACGTCGGTCATCATCAGCGGCACGGCCTCGGCGGCCAGCCCGGCCTCGCGCAGCGCGGGGAGGGCGTCGGCGTCGGCGGAGTCGACCAGCCAGCCGTCGAGGACCCCGCCGGCGGAGCGGGCGCCGTAGTGCAGCCCGACCGCCCGGGCGCTGACCTCGACACCGATCGCGGGCAGGACCTGGGCCGCCATGCCGCGCACGTGGGTGCCGCCGACGATGGGGGAGAGGCCGACCACGGGAGCGGCGGTGGCGCGCAGGGTCTCGCGGATCCCGGGCACGCCGAGGATGGTGCCGACCGACACGACGGGGTTGGAGGGGGGCACGAGCACGAGGTCGGCCTCGGCCACGGCCTCCACGACGCCGGGGGCCGGGCGCGCCTCGTCGAGGCCCACCACCACCACGGCCTCGGCCGGCACCGAGGCGCGCAGGCGGACCCAGTACTCCTGGAAGTGCACGACGCGCCGACCGCTCGGCGCCTCGGCGTCGGCGATCGCCACGTGGGTCTCGACCCGGTCGTCGCTCATCGGGAGCAGGCGGACGCCCGGCCGCCAGCGTCGGCACAGCGCCTCGGTGACCTGGGAGAGTGGGTAGCCGGCGTCGAGCATCTGCGTGCGCACCAGGTGGGTGGCCACGTCGCGGTCGCCGAGCCCGAACCAGGTCGGCTCCACGCCGTACTCGGCCAGCTCGGTGCGCACGCTCCACGTCTCCTCGCGCCGACCCCAGCCGCGCTCGGGGTCGATGCCGTCGCCGAGGGTGTACATGACGGTGTCGAGGTCGGGGCAGACCTTGAGGCCGTGGACCCACAGGTCGTCGGCGGTGTTGGCCACCACGGTGACCCGGGCGTCGGGGGCGACCCCGGGCAGCAGCCCCTCGGCGATGCCGTGGAGCAGGCCCTCGAGGAAGCGGGCCCCGCCCATGCCGCCGGACAGGACGGTGATCTCGCGCATGGGCTCCACTGTGCCGCACCCGGGCCGAGGACCGTGCGGCAGGCACAGGCGGGTGGCCCGCCATGGCCCGTCCGGGCCATGCCCGGCAGCCGGTCGGTCGTGGTGCGCGCGCGGGATGGTGCCATACCAGAACCGGGCTTGACTTACGGTGCACGACAGGCATGTAATTCCCGCAGTGTTGTTCACGGTTCCACCTGGTTCCCGGCCCGGCCGCAGCCGCGGGCAGCACACCCCCACGAGCAACACCTCATGCATCACCAAAGCAATGCAGGGTCGAAAGGGCGAGCGCCGTGAGAGAACTCTTTCTCCTCGAATCCGACGCCGACGAGGCGGGCTGGCAGGAGCGTGCACTCTGTGCGCAGACCGACCCGGAGGCTTTCTTCCCCGAGAAGGGGGGATCGACCAGGGAGGCCAAGAAGGTGTGCCTCACCTGCGAGGTCCGAGACGACTGCCTCGAGTCGGCGTTGATGAACGACGAGCGCTTCGGCATCTGGGGCGGGCTCTCCGAGAGGGAGCGCCGCAAGCTGAAGAAGCGCGCAGTCTGAGTGCAGGCCCCGGTCCTCGACCGGGGCCGCTCTCATTTCGGCGTCCCCACCGCGGCGGTTAGGGTCTGCGGTCGTGCCCGCCTCGGAAAGCCCTGCCGTCGTCGCCCTCGTGGTCAGCCACGACGGAGCGCGCTGGCTGCCCGCGGTCGTCGACGGCGTGACGGGCCAGACCCGGCCCGTCGACCGCGTCGTCGCCGTCGACACGACCAGCCGCGACGACAGCGTGGCCCTGCTCGAGGCCGCCTGCGGGCCGGTCCACGTGGTGCCGGGCTCGACGTCCTACCCCGCCGCGGTGCGCGAGGGCCTCGCCCGGGTCGACGCCGGACCCCACGGCGCCCCCGGCACCGCCCCCGACGACTGGGTCTGGCTCCTCCACGACGACGCCAACCCCGACCCCGGCGCCCTCGAGGCCCTCCTCGCCGCGGCGGCCGAGCACCCCGAGGCCGCGGTGCTGGGCCCCAAGCTGCGCGAGTGGCCCTCGCTGCGACGCCTCCTGGAGGTCGGCGCGACGATCTCGGGCACGGGGCGCCGCGAGACCGGTCTCGAGCGCGGCGAGTACGACCAGGGCCAGCACGACCAGGTGCGCCGGGTGCTGGCCGTCAACACCGCGGGGATGCTCGTGCGCCGCTCGGTGCTCGACGAGGTGGGCGGCTTCGACGAGCACCTCCCGATCTTCGGCAACGACCTCGACTTCGGCTGGCGCGCCGCCGCCGCCGGCCACCACACGCTCGTCGTGCCCAGCGCCGTCGTCTTCCACGCCGAGGCCGCCCACCGGGGGCTGCGCCGCACGCCCCTGACCGGACGCCACACCCACTACCAGGAGCGGCGCGCCGCGCTGTGGACCCTGCTCGTCAACTCCGACCACCGGCTCTGGCCCCTGCAGGCGCTGCGCCTGGCCCTCGGCACGCTGCTGCGCGTCGTGGGGTTCCTGCTGGTGCGGGCGGTGGGCGAGGCCCTCGACGAGCTCGCCGCCCTGGTCAACATCGCCGCCCGGCCGCGGGCCGTGCTGGCCGCGCGTCGCGAGCGTCGTGAGGCCCGCACCGCCCCGTCGGAGGAGGTGCGCGGCCTCCTCGCGCCACGCTGGCTGCCCTACCGCCACGGCCTCGACGCCGTGTCCGACCTCCTCGCCGCCGCCACCGACCAGGCCGCCGACGTCGCCGAGCGGCGACGCGCCGCCGCGGCCGAGCTCGACCCGGCCTCCTTCGCCGCGCGGCGACCGGCCGAGGACGACGAGGACGCCCCCTACGCCGACACCGGTGTCGTCGCGCGCTTCGTCACCAACCCCGTCGCGGTCGTGCTGACCCTGGTCGTGCTCCTCGCCGTGGTGGGAGCGCGCGAGGCCTTCGGGTCGGTCGTGGGCGGCGCGCTCTCGCCGGTGCCCGACGCGGTCGGCTCGTGGTGGCGCCTGCACACCGAGTCGTGGCACGCCATCGGGCAGGGGACGGCCGTGCCCGCTCCGCCGTACGTCGCTCCGCTCGCGCTGCTGGGCGGCCTGCTGCTCGGCTCGCCCGCCGCGGCGCTGAGCGCGGTGCTGGTGCTGGCGGTGCCGGTGGCGCTGTGGGGCTCGTGGCGCTTCCTGCGTGTCGTGGGACGCCTGGTCTCGCCGCGCGGGATGCCGCGGTGGCTGCTGCTGTGGGGGTCGACGGTCTTCGCGCTCGTGCCCGTGGCCAGCGGGGCCTGGGGCGCCGGTCGCCTCGGGCCGGTCGTGGCCGCTTCGCTGCTGCCGTGGCTGGCCCACGCCGCCCTCGGGTTCGCCGACCCGGCGCCCGACCGCCGCTGGCGCGCGGCCTGGCGCAGCGGTCTGCTGCTGGCCCTCGTCACCGCCTTCGGTCCGGCGGCGTGGCTCTTCGCCGCCGTCCTGGGCGTGGTCGTGCTGCTGTGCGCCGCGCTCCTGCTCCGTGCGGTGGTGCGCGACCGCTCGGTCTGGGGCCCGCCGGTCACCGCCCTGCTCGTGCCGGTGGTGCTGCTCTCGCCGTGGTGGGTCGGCGCGCTGGGCGAGGGCGCGGGCGCCGGCCTGCTGCTCGAGCCGGGCCGCCTCCCGCACGCCGCGCTCGGGGGGCTCGACCTGCTGGCCGGACGGGTCAGCGACCTCGGCGCCCCGGTGGCGCTCGGGCTCGTGCCCGCCGTGCTGGCCGTGCTCGCGCTGGTGCCGCGCGCGACGCGGGTGCCGGTGCTGGTGTGCTGGCTGGCCGCCGCCGTCGCGGCCCTGCTCGCGCTGGGCCTCTCCTCGGTCTCGTTCGCCCTGGCGGCCACCTCGACGCCGGCCGGCCTCGGTGCGCTCGTCGTCCTGCTCCAGGGCGCTCTCGTCACCGCGACCGTCCTCGGGGCGATGGGTGCCTGGGAGTCGGCCAGGCGCGAGGCCCGGGGACTGCTGCGGGGCGGGGTCCTGGTCGGTGCCGCCCTGGCCGGGCTCGTGCCGCTGGCCACCCTCGGGTGGTTCGTGGCGGGGCCCGACGACGCCCTCGCCGACTCCGTCGACGACGACATCCCGGCCTACATGGTGCAGCGCGCCGAGCTCGGCCCCGAGCACGGCATCCTGGTGCTGCGCGGCGACGTGTCGCAGGGCCTCACCTACTCCGTCGTGCGCGGCGACGGCACCACCCTCGGCGAGGACGAGGTGCTGGCGCTCGGCGGGGGCGACGGCAGCCTGGCCGCCGACGTCCGCGAGCTGACCGCCCGCCCGACCCCTGCGGTCGTCGACGCCCTCGCCGGGGAGGGGATCGAGTACGTCGTGCTGCCCTCGCCCGCCGACGGCGACGTCGCCGCCGACCTCGACGCCACCGGCGGCCTGGTGCAGGCCAGCGCCGAGGACCGCTCGACCCGCGCCTGGCGCGTCGCCCGCGAGCTCGACCCCGCCGCCCTCGACGGGCCGCGCTCGTGGCTCCACGTCGCGCTCCTCGGCGTGCAGCTGCTCGGTGCGGTGGCGGTCGTGGTGCTCGGCGCACCCACCCGTGAGAGGAGGCGAGCGCGATGAGCGGTCGCAGGTCGGAGCAGGTCCGGGGGGGACGTCTGGCGCCCACCGTCGTCCTGGCGGTCGTGCTGCCGCTGCTGGTGCTGCTGTCCGCGCTCGCGGTGGGTGGTCCCGACGAGGTGGCCGCACCGGGGGCCCAGCCACCGTCGGAGGCCGCCCTGACGCGCAGCACCCTGGTGTGCCCGCGTGCCGCCGACGGCGGTCGGGTCGTGGTCGGCAGCGACGCCGGCGCCCCTGGCACGGTGGCCGCGGGCGAGGAGGAGGTCGAGGTCGGCGACGGGGTCACCGCCGGGCTCGACGACGACGGCAGCGTCGAGGTCACCGGCGAGGGCGAGAGGGCGCCCGGCCTGGTCGCCGGGCGCTCGGCCCGCGACGCGACGAGCGCGGTGGACTGCCCGCCGCCGTCCTCCGACCAGTGGTTCACCGGCGTGGGCGCCGGCGGGGCCCACACCTCCGTGCTCGAGCTGCACAACCCCGACGGCGGCCCGGCCGTCGCCGACGTCGCCGTCTACAGCCAGTCCGGCGCCCTCGACGCCGAGCGGCTGCGCGGCGTCGCGGTGGGGCCCGGACGCACGCTGCGCCTCGACCTCGCCGAGCTAGTCCCACGCCGCGAGGAGCTCACCCTGCGGGTCACGACCGACCGGGGCCGCATCGCCGCCACCGTCGTCGACTCCTTCGAGGAGCTCGGCGCAGCCGCGGCCTCCCGGGAGTGGCTGCCCTCGCAGGCCGAGCCCCGCACCGACAACCTGCTGCTCGGGGTGCCGGCCGGTGACGGTCGCCGCACCCTCGTGGTCGCCAACCCCGGTGACGACGCGGTCAGGGTGCAGGTGGGGATCGTGACCGCGCAGTCGGTGTTCGCCCCCGAGGAGCTGCCGGAGCTCGTCGTCGACCCCGGCAGCGTCAAGGTGGTCTCGCTCGGTGCCCTGCTGTCGTCGCCGGCGGCCGACGGCGCGCTGGGCCTGGCGGTCACCTCCTCCGCACCCGTCACCGCCACGCTGCGGTCCTCCGTCGACGGCGACCTCGCCGAGACGGTCGCCGGGCCGCTGGTCACGGGCGCCACCGCGGCCGTCGTGCCCCCGGGCCCCGGTGGGGCCGAGCTGGTCCTGGGCGGCGCCGCCACCGCCGGCGTGGTCGAGGTGGAGGCGTGGGACGCCGAGGGTCGACCGCTGCGCACCCGACGGACCGAGGTCGGCCCCGACCGCGGCACGAGCGTCGCGCTGCCTGACGGCGCCGTGCTGGTGCGGGTGGTGCCGTCACGTGCCGAGGTCGTCGCCTCCCTGCTGCGTGCCGGCCCCGACGGGTCGGTGGTGGTGCCGCTGCGCGACCTCGTGCGCAGCGCACTGGTCCCCGCCGTACGCCCCGGGCTCGGCTGAGGCGGACTGCGCGGCCGGCGTCAGTCGTCGAGGTCGGAGTACCTCGGGTCGACGTCCTCCGCCGCCATGCCCAGCAGGTCGGCGACCTGCTCCACCACGACGGTGAGCACGAGCGCCTCGAGCTCCGAGCGGGTCTCGGCGCGGTGCTCGATCGGCCTGCGGAAGACCACCAGACGGGCCGGCCGCCCGCCGCTGGCGGGCACGAGGGTCGAGAGCGGCACGGTCTCGCTCGTCCAGTCGTCGGGCACCTGGGGGGTGTCCTCGACGCCGTACTCGACCAGGCCGAGGCGGTCCTGCCAGCGCTCGTCGATCTCGCTGACGATGTCGACGACGAGCCGGTCGAAGCGCTCCCGCGCGGTGCGCACGGCGACCGTGCCGGGGCGCTGCGGCATCACCGCGGGACCGCGCATGCCGCGGCCCCGGCGGTCACGGCGACGCGGTCCGCCGCGGGTGGTCTCAGGCGTCGGGGGAGGCACGGGGCGAGCCTAATCCGATGCGCACCGGTGGCGGGGTAGCGTCACCGCGTGACCTCCGCCCGCCGCTGCTCCCGCACCGCGTGCGGCCGGCCCGCCGTCATGACCCTGACCTACGTCTACGCCGACCAGACCGCCGTCCTGGGCCCCCTGGCGACCTACGCCGAGCCGCACGCCTACGACCTCTGCGAGGCCCACAGCGAGCGCCTCTCGGCCCCGCGCGGGTGGGAGGTGCTGCGCCTGCAGCGCGACACCGTCGACCGCGGCCCGTCGAACGACGACCTGCTCGCGCTCGCCGACGCCGTGCGCGAGGCCGCCCGGCCGGCGCCGCGCCGCCCGGCCCCCGAGGTCGTCGGCGATCCCCGGCAGCAGACCTCCGAGTCGGGCTCCGGACGCGAGACCGGCCGCAAGGGTCACCTGCGCATGCTCACGACCGACCACTGAGCCCGGCCCACCGGCTCCGGGGCCGCTCGGTCGCCGTGGCCCGTGCTCGGCCCCTGCGCAGACCCACGGTCGCCACGACTAGGCTCCGGTCATGCCCTCGACCCTCGACGCCGCTTCGATCGCGGCCGTCTTCAAGGCCTACGACGTGCGCGGGACCGTGCCCGACCAGATCGACGAGGAGCTCGCCCGGGCGGTGGGGCGCGCGTTCGTGGAGGTCGTGGGGGCCACGACCGTCGTCGTCGGGCACGACATGCGACCGAGCTCGCCGGGCATGGCGGGCGCCTTCGCCGAAGGTGCGAGCGAGGCGGGCGCCGACGTCGTCCACATCGGGCTCGCCTCGACCGACCAGCTCTACTTCGCCTCGGGCCACCTCGGCCTGCCGGGCGTGATGTTCACGGCGAGCCACAACCCGGCCCAGTACAACGGGATGAAGCTCTGCCGTGCGCACGCCGCGCCCATCGGGCTGGACACCGGGCTCGCCGAGATCCGTGACCGGGTCCTCGCGCCCGACGGGCCGCTCACCGCCTCGACCGGCTCGATCAGCGAGCACGACGTGCTCGAGGCCTACGCCGCCCACCTGCTCTCGCTCGCCCCGGTCGGCACCGGTGGTCGGGGTCGCCCGCTGCGCGTGGTCGCCGACGCCGGCAACGGCATGGCCGGCCACACCGCGCCCGCAGTCTTTGAGCGCCTCGGCGCCGACGTCGTCGACCTGGTGCCGATGTACTTCGAGCTCGACGGCACCTTCCCCCACCACGAGGCCAACCCGATCGACGCGGAGAACCTGCGCGACCTCCAGGCCCGGGTGCTCGCCGAGGGCGCCGACGTCGGGCTGGCCTTCGACGGCGACGCCGACCGCTGCTTCCTCGTCGACGAGCGCGGCGTGCCCGTGCCGCCCTCGGCGGTCACCGCCCTCATCGCCGCCCGCGAGCTGGCCAAGGAGCCGGGCGCGACGGTCATCCACAACCTCATCACCAGCCGGGCGGTGCCCGAGCTGGTCACGCGCCTGGGCGGCACGCCGGTGCGCACCCGCGTCGGCCACTCCTTCATCAAGGCCACGATGGCCGAGACCGACGCGGTCTTCGGCGGCGAGCACAGCGGCCACTTCTACTTCCGCGACTTCTGGCGGGCCGACTCGGGCATGCTGGCCGCCCTGCACGTGCTCGCCGCGCTGGCGGAGACCGACCAGCCGCTGTCGAGCCTGCTGGCCGACTACGACCCCTATCCCGTCAGCGGCGAGATCAACTCCACCGTCGCCGACCCCGTGGCCGTCATGGCCACCGTCGAGGCGGCGTACGCCGAGCGACCCGGGGTCACCGTCGACCGGCTCGACGGGCTGAGCGTGACCCATGCCGACTGGACCTTCAACGTGAGGCCGTCCAACACCGAACCGCTCCTCCGGCTCAACGCCGAGGGCAGGGACGAGGAGACCATGAGCACCATCCGCGACGAGGTCCTGGGCCTGATCCGTGGGGGAGGGGCGCTCTGATGGCGCTCGACCCCTCGCTGCTGGCGATCATCGTGTGCCCCGCCTGCCGCTCCGACCTGACCGAGACCCCCGCCGCCGCGGGGGCCGTCGAGCTGGTCTGCCAGGGCTGCGGGCTGGCCTACCCGGTGCGCGACGACATCCCCGTGCTGCTCGTCGACGAGGCCCGCACGCCGTGAGCTGGTTCGACGAGTCCCGGCTCGACGACGCGGCCGCCCTCTCGACCGCCGACCTGCGCCTGCGCGGGCTGGCGGAGTCGGGCGCGCGCGTGCGCCGCGAGGCGGGCGAGGCCGCCCCCGCCCTCGACGAGGCGGTCGTGCGCAGCCAGGAGTTCTCCCGCCCGCGCGCCGTCATCGCCGCCGGCCCCGACTCCCGGCTCCTGCGCGCCGTGCTGGAGCCGTGGTGCCCGGTGCCGTTCGTGGCGTGGGCCGGCCCGTCGCTGCCCGGCTGGGCGGGCAGCCTCGACCTCGTGGTCGTGCTGGCGCCCGACGGAGGCGACCCCGGCACCAAGTCGGCCCTGGCCGAGGCCGTGCGCCGCGGCTGCCAGGTCGTCGTGGCCTGCGCGCCCGGCTCGAGCGTGGCCGAGCACGCCGCCGGCCGCTACAGCACCATCCTCCCGACCGCGACCACCGACCAGCTGGCCATCGCGGTGGTCATGCTCACCTACCTCGACCGCGTGGGCCTGGGCCCGCGGGCCGACGCCGACAGCGTCGCGGAGGCGCTCGACGCGGTGGCGATCGCCTGCTCGCCGCACCGCGACATCGCGGTCAACCCCGCCAAGATGCTGGCCATCGCGCTGGCCGACGCCAACCCGGTCGTGTGGGGCGGCTCGGTGCTCGCCGCCCGCGCGGCGCGCCGGCTCGCGGAGTCGCTGCGACGCGCCACGGGGCGCAACGCCCTGGCCGGCGACGTCGAGCAGCTGCTGCCCGTGCTCGAGGCGGCGCGCCCGCGCGACGTCTTCGTCGACCCCTTCGCCGACGGTGGCGGCGACCTGCGCCCGATCCTCATCGTGCTCGACGACGGCAGCGACGACCCGCTGGTGGGCGAGCAGCGCGGCCGGCTGACGGCGGCCGCCGACGCCCGCGGCGTACGGGTGGAGACGGTCACCACCGAGGCCACCACCGAGGTCGCGCGCTACGCCTCGCTGCTGCTCTCGGGCAGCTACGCCGCGCAGTACGTCAGCCTCGGCCTGGTCGACGACTGACCGAGGCGGCCGCATGACTGGACGGGCGACCACCCGCGACCCCTGGTTCGACAACGCCAAGATGGCGCTGGTGACCCTGGTCGTGCTCGGCCACTCCTGGGTGCTGCTGCCCGAGAGCGGGCTGCGCGACCACCTCTACGACTTCCTCTACGCCTGGCACGTGCCCGCCTTCGTGTTCGTGACGGGCTACCTCTCGCGCTCCTTCACGTGGAGCCGGCGCCGGCTGTGGCAGCTGGTGCGCACCGTGGCGGTGCCGTACGTGCTCTTCGAGTGCGCCCTGGCGCTCTTCCGCATCCACGTCGGGGGCGAGGAGCTGGAGAACCTGTTCCGCGACCCGCACTGGCCGATGTGGTACCTCTCGGCGCTCTTCTTCTGGCGCCTGCTGACCCCGGTGTTCACCGCGCTGCCGGCCGCGGCGGCGATCGCCGTCGCGGTCCTGACCAGCCTGGCCGCGGGGCTGTGGGCGGGCGACACCCTCGACATGGCCCGCGTGCTGGGGCTGCTGCCCTTCTTCGTGCTCGGGCTCGCCGCGACCCCGCAGCGGCTCGAGCGGCTCCGCGCGCCGTGGCTGCGGCCGGTGGCCGTCGTGGCCTTCGTCGCGGCCTGGGTGCTGACCACCTGGACCGACACCTGGGCCTCCACGGAGTGGTACTACTACCGCGCGCTCTACGGCGAGCTCGACGTCAGCGACACCCGGGCCTTCCTCACGCGCTCGGTGCTCCTGGTCAGCGGCACGGTGCTGGCCTGGTCGTTCCTCGCGCTGGTCCCGCGGCGCGGCGGGTGGTTCACACGCATGGGCGCCTGGACCCTCGTGGTCTACCTCTTCCACGGCTTCGCCGTGAAGGGCGCCGAGTACGCCGGCTACACGACGTGGACCGCCGACCACCCGTGGCTCGGCCTGGTGCTGACCTCGGCGCTGGCCGTGGCGCTGGCGCTGCTGCTCGCCTCCCCGCGGGTCGCGCCGGTGCTGGGCCACCTGGTCGACCCGTTCGGCTTCGCCGAGAAGCGCGTCGACCACGCCGCCGACGTCGCGGTGGCCTCGCAGGAGGCGGAGGTCATCGCCGGCGCCGTCGCCGACGCGGCGGCCGACGCGGCCCGGGAGGCCCGGCCGCGACGCTAGGGTGAGCGCGTGCCGAGCCATCGACCCGCCCCCGCCGCCGCCGCGCCCCGTGCGGCCCGTCAGACCGACGAGCCGCGCCGATGAGCGGCGGGCTGTTCGCGCTGCTCGACGACGTCGCCGCGCTGGCCAAGCTGGCCGCCGCCTCGGTCGACGACGTCGGCGCCGCCGCGGGGCGTGCGAGCGTGAAGGCCGCCGGCGTGGTGGTCGACGACACGGCGGTGACCCCGCAGTACGTGCAGGGCGTCGCGGCGCAGCGCGAGCTGCCGATCATCCGCAAGATCGCGATCGGCTCGCTGCGCAACAAGCTGCTCATCATCCTGCCGGCGGCGCTGCTGCTCTCGCAGTTCCTGCCCTGGGTGCTCACGCCCGTCCTCATGCTGGGCGGTGCGTTCCTCTGCTACGAGGGCGCGGAGAAGGTCTGGGAGAAGCTGAGCGGTCACGGCGGCGCCCACGGGGCCGACCCGGCCGCCTCGGGCTCGCCGGAGGAGCTGGAGCGGACGATGGTCGCCGGGGCCATCCGCACCGACCTGATCCTCTCGGCCGAGATCATGGTCATCTCGCTCAACGAGGTCGCCGAGGAGGCCTTCGTCTCCCGCGCGCTCATCCTCGTGGTGGTGGCCATCGGGATCACGGTGCTGGTCTACGGCGTGGTCGCGCTGATCGTGAAGACCGACGACGTCGGGCTGAGCCTCACCCAGCGCTCCTCGGCCCTCGCGCAGAAGGTCGGCCGCGCCCTGGTGGCCGGCATGCCCAAGCTGCTCACCGTGATCTCGGTCGTCGGCACCGCGGCGATGCTGTGGGTCGGCGGCCACATCCTGCTCGTCGGTGTCGACGAGCTCGGCTGGCACGCGCCCTACGACCTGGTGCACCACCTGGAGGAGGGCGCCCACGACGCGCTGGCCGCCGTCGGCGCCGTCGCGGGCTGGCTGGTCAACACCCTGGCCTCGGCCCTGGTGGGGCTGCTGGTGGGCGCCGTGGTCGTGGCGGTGCTCCACGTGGTGCCGGTCAAGCGGCTGCTCGGGAATTCCTGAAACTTCTCGGCCCCGCCTACCCTGGCAGGGTCCGCGTGGGAGATCCCGACGATGCGCAGATGCGCGACGCAGACCTGGCTCCACCCCTCCTGAGGAGACACACCGATGGACTTCAAGGTCGCCGACCTTTCCCTGGCCGACTACGGCCGCACCGAGATCCAGCTGGCCGAGCACGAGATGCCCGGCCTCATGGCGATGCGCGAGCGCTACGGCGACGCCAAGCCGCTGGCGGGTGCCCGCATCACCGGCTCGCTGCACATGACCATCCAGACCGCGGTGCTCATCGAGACCCTCACCGCGCTCGGTGCCGAGGTCCGCTGGGCCTCCTGCAACATCTTCTCCACCCAGGACCACGCCGCGGCCGCCGTCGCGGTGGGCCCGCACGGCACGCCGGAGGACCCCCAGGGCGTCCCGGTCTACGCGTGGAAGGGCGAGACGCTCGAGGAGTACTGGTGGTGCACGCAGCAGGTGCTGCAGTGGCCCGCCGGTGCCGACGGCCAGCCCCGCTTCGCCAACATGATCCTCGACGACGGCGGCGACGCCACCCTGCTGGTGCACCTCGGGGTCGACGCCGAGAAGAGGGGCGAGGCGCCCGACCCGGCCTCGGCCACCAGCCACGAGCAGCGGATCATCTTCGAGGCGCTCAACGCCAGCCTCGCCGAGAGCACCGACCGCTGGACCCAGATCGCCGGCGAGATCAAGGGCGTCACCGAGGAGACCACCACCGGTGTGCTGCGCCTCTACGACATGATGCGCGAGGGCTCGCTGCTCTTCCCGGCCATCAACGTCAACGACTCGGTGACCAAGTCGAAGTTCGACAACAAGTACGGCTGCCGCCACAGCCTCGTCGACGGCATCAACCGCGCCACCGACGTCCTCATCGGCGGCAAGGTCGCGGTCGTGTGCGGCTACGGCGACGTCGGCAAGGGCTCCGCGGAGTCGCTGCGCGGCCAGGGCGCCCGCGTCATCGTGACCGAGATCGACCCGATCTGCGCGCTGCAGGCCGCCATGGACGGCTACCAGGTCGCGACCCTCGACGACGTGGTCGACACCGCCGACATCATCATCACCGCGACCGGCAACAAGGACGTCGTGACGGTCGAGCAGATGCAGCGGATGAAGCACAACGCGATCCTCGGCAACATCGGCCACTTCGACAACGAGATCGACATGGCCGGCCTGGAGTCCTTCGAGGGCATCGTGCGCAAGAACGTCAAGCCGCAGGTCGACGTGTGGACCTTCCCGGCCGCGGGCGAGCGCGACGAGCACGCCATCATCGTGCTCTCCGAGGGGCGCCTGATGAACCTCGGCAACGCCACCGGCCACCCGAGCTTCGTCATGTCGAACTCCTTCACCAACCAGGTGCTGGCCCAGATCGAGCTCTACACCAAGCCCGTGGAGTACCCCACCGGGGTCTACGTGCTGCCCAAGCACCTCGACGAGGAGGTGGCCCGCCTGCACCTCGACGCCCTCGGCGTGCGGCTGACCACCCTCAGCGACAAGCAGGCGGCCTACCTCGGCGTCGACGTCGCCGGTCCCTACAAGTCGGAGCAGTACCGCTACTGAGCAGGAGCGGGCGGGCCGGCACCACGCCGGCCCGCCCGCGCCCGTCAGGGTGCAGGATGGAGCCATGAGCCAGGCAGCGAGCCCGAGCGACTACACCACCAAGGGGCGGGTCCTCGTCGTCGACGACGACGCGTCGCTGGCGGAGATGCTCACCATCGTGCTGCGCCAGGAGGGCTTCGACAGCCGCATGTGCACCCGCGGCGACCTGGCCGTGGAGCAGTTCCGCGACTACCGCCCCGACCTCGTGCTGCTCGACCTGATGCTGCCCGGCAAGGACGGCATCGACGTGTGCAAGGAGATCCGCGCCGAGTCCGGCGTGCCGATCGTCATGCTCACCGCGAAGGGCGACACCGTCGACGTCGTCGTCGGGCTCGAGTCGGGCGCCGACGACTACGTCGTCAAGCCCTTCAAGCCCAAGGAGCTCATCGCCCGGATCCGGGCGCGGGTGCGTCGCTTCGACGCCACCTCCCAGGCCGAGACCCTCGACATCGGCGACCTGTCCATCGACGTCGCCGGCCACGCCGTCACCCGCGGCGGTGCGCCCATCAGCCTCACGCCGCTCGAGTTCGACCTGCTGGTCTGCCTGGCCCGCAAGCCCTGGCAGGTCTTCACCCGCGAGGTGCTGCTCGAGCAGGTCTGGGGCTACCGCCACGCCGCGGACACCCGGCTGGTCAACGTGCACGTGCAGCGGCTGCGCTCCAAGGTCGAGCACGACCCGGAGAACCCCGAGATCGTCGTGACCGTGCGGGGTGTCGGCTACAAGGCCGGCACGGCCTAGGGCCGACGTGGCGTCCTCCTGGCCCCGCCTGCCGGCGGCCTCTCGCCTGCCGGTCGGGCTGCGCCACGCGCTCACCTTCTGGCGCCGCTCCATCCAGGCCCGCGTGGTGGTCAGCACGGTCCTGCTCTCGGCCGCCGTGGTCGGCGTCGTCGGGTGGTTCCTGCTGCAGCAGACCCGCGACGGGCTCCTGGAGAACCGTGTCGACGCCGTGCTCGCCGAGGTCGGCAGCGAGACCGGCGAGGCCGACGAGCGGCTGCAGGCCGCCATCAACCTCAACCTCGACGCCGTCGGCCAGCAGCGCGACCTGGTGCAGCCGATCATCTCGCGCGGCGAGACCCGCGGCTTCGCGGTGGTGCTGGCGGGTCCGGTCGGCGCCGACCCGACGGGCGCGGGCGCGACGTACACCCCCTGGCTCGACCGCGACAGCGTGCCCGACTCGCTGGTGCGGCACTTCGCGACCTCCTCCAGCATCGCGTGGACCTACACCGAGCTCACCCGCCTCGACGAGCGCGGCGAGGCGGTGTCGAGCGAGCCGGGGGTCGTGGTGGGCTCGCAAGTGCGGCTGCCGGCCGACGGTGAGACCTACACCCTCTACTTCCTCTTCCCGCTCAGCGAGGAGGAGGACACCCTGGCGCTGGTCACCCGCGCCCTGCTCACCGCGGGCGCGCTGCTGCTGGTGCTGGTCGCCGGCGTCACCTGGCTGGTGACCCGGCAGGTCGTCACCCCGATCCGGCTCGCACGGCGCGTGGCCGAGCGGCTCGCCGCGGGTCGCCTCCAGGAGCGCCTGCGCGTCACCGGGGAGGACGACCTGGCGCGGCTGGCCACGTCGTTCAACCAGATGGCCTCCAACCTGCAGCGCCAGATCCGCCAGCTCGAGGAGCTCAGCCGCGTGCAGCGCCGCTTCGTCTCCGACGTCTCCCACGAGCTGCGCACGCCGCTCACCACGGTGCGCATGGCCGGCGACGTGCTCCACGACGCCCGCGCGGACTTCGACCCCGTCACCGGTCGCGCCGCCGAGCTGCTCCAGACCGAGCTCGACCGCTTCGAGACCCTCCTGGTCGACCTGCTCGAGATCAGCCGCTTCGACGCCGGCGCGGCGGTGCTCGACCTCGACGACGTCAACCTCGTCGACGTCGCCCACCGCGTGGTGGAGGCCACCCGCCCCCTCGCCGCCCAGCGCGACGTCGCGCTGCTCGTCGAGGCCCCCGACCACCCCTGCCTCGCCGAGGCCGACGTACGCCGGGTCGAGCGCATCGTCCGCAACCTGGTCACCAACGCCATCGACCACGCCGGCGCGCGCCACCCGGGCGGGCCGGTCGAGGTGGTCGTGCGCGTCGCCGCCGACGACCACGCCGCCGCCGTCGCGGTGCGCGACCACGGCGTGGGCCTGGCGCCGGGGGAGTCGGCCATGGTCTTCAACCGCTTCTGGCGTGCCGACCCCGCCCGCGCGCGCACCAGCGGCGGCACCGGCCTGGGGCTGTCGATCTCGCTGGAGGACACCCACCTGCACGGCGGCTGGCTCCAGGCCTGGGGCCGCCCGGGGGAGGGGGCGCACTTCCGCCTCACCCTGCCCCGTCACGCCGGCGCGTCCCTGCGCCGCAGCCCCATCGTGCTCATCCCCGACGACGCCGTGGAGACGGTGTGACCCGCCCAGTGACCCGCCTAGTGAACCGCCTAGTGAACCGCCCGGTGAACCGCCCGGTGAACCGCCCGGTGAACCGCCCGGTGACCAGCCGGGCGCGCGCGCTCCTCGCCGTGCTCGCGCTGCTGCTCGTCGGCCCGCTGGCCATCGCCTGCGTCGGGCTGCCCGACGAGGGCCCGGTCGTCGAGGCCGGCACGGGGTCGAGCACCTCCGACGAGGGCGCCGCCCCGGCGATCGACCCGCCCGCCCCGCAGCCGGGCATGTCGGCGGCCGAGGTGGTGGAGGGCTTCCTCGCGGCCATGCAGGCCAGCCCCATCGACACCGCCACGGCCTCGGAGTACCTCACCCGCGAGGCCGCCGCGGCCTGGAACCCCCAGCAGGCGACCATCACCTACGACGACCGCCAGCTGCCCCAGGGCAGCACCCGCGTCGTGGTCGCGCTCACCGGCGCCGCCGAGCTCGACGCCCGCGGCGCCTGGCAGGGCCGGCTCTCGGCCGCGCGCTCCCAGCTGGCCTTCACCGTGCGCGTCGAGGACGGCGACCTGCGCATCAGCGACCCGCCCGACGCGCTCGTGGTGCCCGACAGCTGGTTCGACCAGCGCTTCCGCCAGGTCTCGCTCTACTTCGTCGACCCGCTGGCGGAGATCCTGGTGCCCGAGCCCGTCTACGCCCCCGTCGACGACACCTTCGCCAGCTCCCTGGTCGAGGGCCTGGTCGAGGGCCCCGGCCGCGGCGCGTCGGGGGTGAGCAGCACCTTCCTGCCCCCGGGCCTGGAGGTCGACCTGTCGGTGCCGGTCTCCGAGGACGGCGTGGCGCAGGTGTCGCTCACCGGTCCCGCGACCCCGCCGACCTCCGAGCGCGAGACCGAGCTGCTGCTGGCCCAGCTGGCCTGGACCCTGCGCCAGGACCCCCGCATCGAGGCGGTGCAGCTCAGCGTCAACGGCCAGCCCGTGCGGCTGCCCGGCGGCGACGGCCGCTTCAGCGTCACCGAGGGGGCGCTCTACTCCCCGGTCGGCTTCCAGTCCAGCTCGCTGCTCTACGGCCTGCGCGACGGCCTGCTCGTCTCCGGCGGCCCCGACACGCTCGCGCCGGTCGACGGCCCGCTGGGCTCGCGGGCCGTGGGCGTGTCGAGCGTGGCGGTCAACCTCACCGCCACCACCGTGGCCGGCGTCGTCGACGGCGGCACCTCGCTGGTCACCGCGCCGGTGCGCGGCTCGGGCAAGGTGGTGCGCGTCGTCCCGGGCGCCACCGACCTGCTCGCCCCCGCCTGGGACCACAGCGACCGGCTCTGGCTGGTCGACCGTGGCGCCGACGGCGCCGAGGTCTCCGTGCTCGTGGGCGAGCGCCGCCGCAGCGTCACCGTGCCGGGCGTGAGCGGCTCCGACGTACGCCGCTTCCTCGTCTCGCGCGACGCCAGCCGCGTCGTGGCGGTCGTGCGCGGCCCGCAGCGCGACCGGCTGCTGGTCTCGCGGGTGCGCTACGACGACCGCGGCCAGGTGCTGCGGGTGACCCGACCGGTCCAGCTGCGTCCCGACGAGGGCAGCCGGGGCCGCATCGTCGACGTCGCCTGGCGCAGCCCGACCAGCGTGGCGGTGATGCAGCGGCTGGGCCCGGAGACCACCCGCGTCGGGGCCGTCGGCGTCGACGGGTCGCCCCCGGGGCCCGAGGGGCTGTCGGTGACCCTCGGACGCGCGTCGGGGCTGGCCGGGTCGCCGGTGACCGGGGAGGTCCTCTACGCCCTCACCCCCGACGGGCTGGTCGACCTGACCGGCCTGCCGACCGCGGCCCGTCCGCTGGCCGACGGGGTCGGCTCGCTGGCCTACGTCGGCTAGCCCGGCGCGACCCGCGGGTCCTCCACAGGCCGGCCCGGCCGCGCTTGCCCGCCGCCCTCGCGGCTGGTGCGATCGTGGGGTGCTGCTGCGCGACGCCGTCACCGACCTGCTGCTGGGCAGCAGCTGCGTGGGCTGCGCGCGCCCGGGGCGGCTGCTGTGCGCGCCCTGCGGCGCGACCCTGCCCACCGCGGCCGCGGTGACCTGGCCCGACCCGGTGCCGCCCGGGCTGGTGACCCCCTGGGCGTGCGCCGCCTACGCCGACCTGCTGCGCGAGCTCGTGCTCGGGCACAAGGAGCGCGGGCTGCTCTCGCTGCGCGCCCCGCTGGGGCGGCTGCTCGCGCGGTCTGCGGCCGCCGCCCTGGGGTCCGGCCCCGGTGCGTCCGACGCTGCGGACGCGGTGGTCGTGCTCGTGCCGGTGCCCTCGCGCCCCGCCAGCGTGCGGGCCCGCGGGCACGACCCCACGCTGGCCATGGTGCGCGTGGCCGCGGCCGCCCTGCGCGGCGGGGGAGCGCGGGTCGAGGTGGCACCCCTGCTGCGCACCCGCCCCGGCCTGGTCGACCAGGCCGGCCTCGGGGCCGCCGAGCGGGCGGCCAACCTCGCCGGGTCGCTGACCTGCCCCACGCCGGGGCTGCGCCGCCTCGGCGTACGCGTGGGGGCGCGCCGGGTGCGCGTCGTGCTGTGCGACGACGTGCTCACCACGGGCGTCACCGCGCGGGAGGCGCAGCGGGCGCTGGAGGCCGTCGGCCTCGGCGTGGCCGCGGTGGCGACCGTCGCCGCGACCCGCCGCCGGGCTCCGGCTCCTCGGGGCCGATCCGAAGAGTTTGCTGAACTCGACCGATCGTCCCTTTCGTCGGGTCCCGGCCTCCCCTAGTGTCTCGTCATGGAGTCCGCCCGGGTCCGTGGTTGCGTCGCAAGGACGCTCCGGTCAGCCCGGACGCGTCAGCGGCAAGCCGATGCCAGTCGCAGGCGAAACGGTCCACGTAAGTCGTCGTCCGGGGGTCCGCCCCCGGCGCGGCGACGAGCACGGTGCGGCTTAGTCGTAAGTCCTGCCTCGTCCCGGCCGTCAGATGCGGCCGTCGGCGGGAGAAGGTCGGTAGTGGCAGAGAAGCTGCGGGAGCCTCAGCAGGCGAGTGTGGGGTCGAAGACCAGGTCGGCCGGGCGGACTCCATCCCTGGGGCGAGAGCCCGTCTCGCGCACCGGGGCCCGCGGGCCCCGGGCGTCCGCCTGCCCCCAGGAGGGCGTGCCCAGGAGCTGAGCAACACCAACGGCGCGCCCCCGGGCGCGCACAAGGAGGTTCACATGGAAGTTGTGGTCACCGGACGTCACTGCGAGATCAAGGAGGGTTTCCGGAGTCACGTCTCCGAGAAGCTCGCCCGGCTCGAGAAGCACGACCACCGGATCATGCGGGTCCACGTGGAGGTGGACTGCGAGCCCAACCCCCGGCAGCACGACCGGGCCGTCCACGTCGAGCTCACCGCCTTCTCCAAGGGCCCCGTCATCCGCGCCGAGGCCGCGGCCGACGACAAGATGGGTGCCCTCGACCTCGCCCTCGACAAGATGGCCGCCCAGATGCGCCGCGCCGCCGACCGGCGCCGGGTGCACCGCGGCCGCCGCACCCCGGTCTCGGTGGGTCAGGCCCTCGCCGACGTCACCGAGCCCGAGACCCTCGCCCCCGACGACGAGGCCGTGCAGGAGCGGCAGGTCGGCCCGATCACCGTCACCGGCGACGGACCGCTCGTCGTGCGCGAGAAGACCCACCCGGCCAGCCCGATGACCCTCGACCAGGCGCTCTACGAGATGGAGCTCGTGGGGCACGACTTCTACCTCTACGTCGACAAGGACAGCGAGCGGCCCGCGGTCGTCTACCGCCGTCGCGGCTACGACTACGGCGTCATCTCCCTCGATCTCGGGAAGGACCTCGGCCAGGACTGAGGTCCGCCCGCCCCGAGCACCCGACCACCTGGTCCGTCCGGGCCCCGCGAGGGGCCCGGACGTGCCATGATGCGCTCGTGCCAGACCCCACCCCAGCCCCCCGTGAGGACGTCCGGGTCATCGTCGTCGACGACCAGGAGCTCTTCCGCCGGGGCCTGACCATGCTCCTCGCGATCGAGGACGGCATCGAGGTGGTCGGCGAGGCCGGCGACGGCGTCGAGGGCACCACGGTCGCCTCGACCGTCGCGCCCGACGTCGTGCTGCTCGACGTGAGGATGCCCAAGCGCTCGGGCATCGAGGCCTGCCTGGCCATCAAGGAGGCCGTGCCGTCGGCCAAGATCATCATGCTCACGGTCTCCGACGAGGAGGCCGACCTCTACGAGGCGGTCAAGAGCGGCGCCTCGGGCTACCTGCTCAAGGACTCCTCCATCGAGGAGGTCGCCCAGGCCGTCCGGGTCGTGGCCGACGGTCAGTCCCTCATCTCCCCGTCGATGGCGGTCAAGCTGATCGACGAGTTCAAGCAGATGTCGCGCCCCGAGCGCGAGCACGTGCCGGGCCTTCGCCTGACCGAGCGCGAGCTCGAGGTGCTCCGGCTCGTGGCCAAGGGCATGAACAACCGCGAGATCGCCCGCAACCTGTTCATCTCCGAGAACACGGTGAAGAACCACGTGCGCAACATCTTGGAGAAGCTCCAGCTGCACTCGCGCATGGAGGCGGTCATGTACGCCGTGCGCGAGAAGCTCCTCGACCTGCCCTGAGGCCGGTGACCGACTCGCTGTCGCGGGCCCAGGCCCGCCGGATCGCGCTGGCCGCGCAGGGCTTCCTCGACCCGCGGCCCGCCGTGCCGACCATGCGCACCTTCCAGCGCACCCTGCAGCGCACGGGCGTGCTTCAGGTCGACTCGGTCAACGTGCTCCAGCGCGCCCACTACATGCCGCTGTGGTCACGCATGGGCGCCTACGACACCGACCTGCTGCGCCGTGCCTCCGAGCAGCGCCCGCGCCGGGTCGTGGAGTACTGGGCCCACGTGCAGGCCCTCATGCCGGTCGAGCTGTGGCCGCACATGGCCCACCGTCGTGCGCACTACCGCGCCCGGCGCGGCAAGTGGAGCGTGCTGGAGGAGAACCCCGGCCTCGAGGCCGACGTGCTGGCGCGGCTGGCCGCCCACGGCGCCGCCACCGCCCGTCAGGTGGCCGGCTGGCGCGGCGACGCCGGCCCGGAGAGCCGCGACCACTGGGGGTGGAACTGGTCCTCGACCCGGAGGGTCCTGGACTACCTGTTCACCACCGGTGAGGTCGCCATCGCCGGGCGCACCCGGCAGTTCGAGGTGCTCTACGACCTGCCGGAGCGGGTGCTGCCGCCGGAGGTCCTCGCGCTGCCGACGCCGCCCGTGGCCGAGCAGCACCTCGAGCTGGTGCGCCGCGCCGCGCGCTCCCACGGCGTGGCGACCCAGCGCTGCCTGATCGACTACTACCGGATGCACGTCGACCAGGTGCGCCCCGCGGTCGAGACGCTCGTCGACAGCGGCGAGCTGCTCCCCGTCGCCGTGGAGGGCTGGGCGCGCCCGGCGTACCTGCACGTCGGCGCGCGGCGGCCCCGTGCGGTGCGGGCCCGCGCGCTGCTGAGCCCCTTCGACCCGCTGGTGTGGGAGCGCGAGCGCACCGAGCGGCTCTTCGACTTCCACTACCGCATCGAGATCTACGTGCCCGCGCACCTGCGGCGCCACGGCTACTACGTGCTCCCCTTCCTGCTCGGCGACGAGATCGTCGCGCGGGTCGACCTCAAGGCCGACCGCCGCGCAGCCGGGGGAGCGGGGCTGCTCCGGGTGCCCGCGGCGTGGGCCGAGCCCGGCGCCCCGGAGGAGACCGCCGCCGAGCTCGCGGCCGAGCTGCGCGCGCTGGCCGGCTGGCTCGGTCTGGCCGACGTCGTCGTGGGCGAGCTCGGGGACCTCGCGGGTGAGCTGCGCTCGGCCCTGGCCGGTTAGGGACGAGCCACCCCCCTGGGTAAGGTGGATCCGCCTGTGACTACCGCTAGGCCCCAGCTAGGAGTGAACCCCGGTGCCCGTGATCCTCGACAAGCTCCTTCGCATCGGCGAGGGCAAGATCCTCCGACAGCTCGAGGCGGTCGCGAAGGCGGTCAACGCCATCGAGGAGGACTTCGAGGCGATGAGCGACGCCGAGCTCCAGCACATGACCGTGGAGCTCAAGGAGCGCCTCGCCGCGGGGGAGACGCTCGACGACATCATGCCCGAGGCCTTCGCCACGGTCCGCGAGGCCTCGCGCCGCGTCACCGGCATGCGCCCCTTCGACGTGCAGGTCATGGGCGCCGCGGCGCTGCACCTGGGCAACATCGCCGAGATGAAGACCGGCGAGGGCAAGACGCTGGTGGCGGTGCTCCCGTCGTACCTCAACGCGCTGGCCGGCAAGGGCGTGCACGTGGTCACGGTCAACGACTACCTGGCCAAGTACCAGTCCGACCAGATGGGTCGCATCCACCACTTCCTGGGCCTGACCACCGGCGTGATCCTCCCCGACATGCGCCCCGCGCAGCGGCGCGAGGCCTACGCCTGCGACATCACCTACGGCACCAACAACGAGCTCGGCTTCGACTACCTGCGCGACAACATGGCCTCCTCCATCGAGGACTGCGTGCAGCGCGGCCACTTCTTCGCCGTGGTCGACGAGGTCGACTCGATCCTCATCGACGAGGCCCGCACCCCGCTCATCATCAGCGGCCCCACCCAGGACGAGGTGAAGTGGTACGGCGAGTTCGCCAAGATCACCCGCCGCCTCGAGCGCGACGTCGACTACGAGGTCGACGAGAAGAAGCGCACCATCTCGGTCCTGGAGCCGGGCATCACCAAGGTCGAGGACCACCTCGGCATCGAGAACCTCTACGAGTCGGCCAACACCCCGCTGATCTCGTTCCTCAACAACTCCATCAAGGCCAAGGAGCTGTTCCACAACGACAAGGAGTACGTCGTCATGAACGGCGAGGTGCTCATCGTCGACGAGCACACCGGCCGCATGCTCGCGGGGCGCCGCTACAACGACGGTCTGCACCAGGCGATCGAGGCCAAGGAGGGCGTCCAGGTCCGCGAGGAGTACCAGACGCTGGCCACCGTCACCCTGCAGAACTACTTCCGCCTCTACGAGAAGCTCTCCGGCATGACCGGCACGGCCATGACCGAGGCCTCCGAGTTCGACAAGATCTACAAGCTCGGCGTGGTCCCGATCCCGACCAACCGCCCCATGGCGCGCATCGACCAGGGCGACCTGGTCTACCGCACCGAGGAGGCCAAGTACGACGCCGTCGCCGACGACATCCGCGAGCGGCACGAGAAGGGCCAGCCGGTCCTGATCGGCACGGTGTCGGTCGAGAAGTCCGAGCACCTGTCCAAGAAGCTGACCAAGCTGGGCATCGCCCACTCGGTGCTCAACGCGAAGGTCCACGCCGACGAGGCCAAGATCGTCGCGCTGGCCGGTCACAAGGGCGCCGTCACGGTCGCCACCAACATGGCCGGGCGAGGCACCGACATCATGCTCGGCGGCTCGGTGGAGTTCCTCGCCGACGAGGCGCTGCGCAAGCAGGGCCTCGAGCCCACCGGCGAGACCGCGCAGGAGTACGACGCCGCCTGGCCCGGCACCGTGGAGCGCATCCGCGAGCAGGTCAAGGCCGAGCACGACGAGGTCAAGGAGCTCGGCGGCCTCTACGTCGTCGGCACCGAGCGCCACGAGTCGCGCCGCATCGACAACCAGCTGCGCGGTCGCTCCGGTCGCCAGGGCGACCCGGGGGAGTCGCGGTTCTACCTCTCCCTCGAGGACGAACTGATGCGGCTGTTCAAGTCCGAGTGGGTCGACCGGGTGCTGCAGGTGCTGCGGATCCCCGACGACGTGCCGATCGAGAACAAGCGCGTCACCGGCGCCATCGCCAACGCCCAGGGCCAGGTCGAGTCGCAGAACTTCGAGTCCCGCAAGAACGTCCTCAAGTACGACGACGTCATGGACCGCCAGCGCCAGGTCATCTACGGCGAGCGTCGCGAGGTCCTCGAGGGCGCCGACCTCGCCGAGCAGGTGCGCACCTTCCTCGACGACGTGGTCACCGGCTACGTCACCGGCGCCACGCAGGACTTCTCCGAGCAGTGGGACCTCGAGCAGCTGTGGACCGACCTCGGCCAGATCTGGCCGGTGGGCGTCACCATCGCCGACCTCGAGCAGCAGGCCGGCAGCCGCGAGGACATCGACCGCGACGACCTCGTCACCGCGCTCAAGGCCGACGCGCACGCCGCCTACGACGAGCGCGAGGCCCAGGTCGGCAGCGAGGTCATGCGCGAGCTCGAGCGGCGGGTGCTGCTCTCGGTGCTCGACCGCAAGTGGCGCGAGCACCTCTACGAGATGGACTACCTGCGCGAGGGCATCTACCTGCGCGCCTACTCCCAGCGCGACCCGCTCGTGGAGTACCAGCGCGAGGGCTTCGACATGTTCGCCGCGATGATGGACGGCATCAAGGAGGAGGCCGTCGGCTTCCTGTTCAACCTCGAGGTCACCGTCGAGGAGGAGCCGGCGGCCCCCGTGCTCGGCGTGGCCGAGGGCCTGCGCTCGCCCGTGACCGCCGGCGCCCCGGCGCAGGAGGAGTCCGAGGCCGAGGCCGCCGCGCGGCCGCACATCCGGGCCAAGGGCCTGGAGCCCACGACGCCGCAGCGACTGGCGTACTCCGCGCCGGCCGAGGACGGCGAGGCCGAGGTCGTCAGCGGGCCCGCGGGCGACGACGAGTTCGCCGGCACCGGGCGCAACGCCAAGTGCCCCTGCGGCTCGGGCAAGAAGTTCAAGCAGTGCCACGGCGCGGAGGGTGGGCCCACGGGCCTGACCACCCGGGTCAACGGCTGAGCCGGCCCGGCCCGTGCGGGCCGGGCTCAGGCGAACTCCAGGGCCGTGCAGGTCCAGCGGCCGCGGCGCTCCTCGAAGCGCGCCGCGACCGCGCGGGAGCGCGCGCCGTACCGCACGTGGGCGCTGACCTCCATCACCCCGGGCCGCACGTTGCTGGCGTGCACGCTGCGCACCTGGGGACGCACGGGCTGGACCCGTGCCACCCCGGGCTGGTGGTCCCCGGCGCGCGCCACGAGCAGCGCGCGGCGCGCGAGGTCGAGGTAGACCTGACGGTCGGTCCAGCACAGCAGCTGGGAGACCGGTCGGTCGCCGCCCACGATCTCCACCACCGCCTGGACGTAGCGCCACGCCCAGCGCTCGGCCTCCCGGCGGGCGCGCTGGTCGATGCGGTGGACCGACGCGGGCGAGGCGGTGGCGGGTCGGGTGCTCCGCGGCGCGGTGGGCGGCAGGTCGTCGGGGGCCAGGTCGAGGGCGAGGGTGCCCTGCACGGCCTCCACCGGCACGGGGGCGCGTAGCGGCACGACAGTGCTGTGACGGGTGCTGGGCCGGCTGCTGGGTCGGCTGCTGGGCCGGCTGCTGGTGCTGCGGGCGACGGATCCGGTCATGGCGGTGCTCCTCACTGACCCGGCGTCGGGCCGGGGCTCGTCGGGGGTGCGGGCAGCACGAGGCGCTGGCCCGGGTGGATGAGGTCGGGGTCGGGCCCGACCACGCTGCGGTTGGCCTCGTGGACCCGGGGCCAGGCGGCGGCGACGGCGGCGGGCGTGGCCGGTCGGCCCGCCCGCTCCAGCGCCGAGGCGGTGAGGGTCCAGAGGCTGTCACCGGGGGAGACGGTCGTGGACGCCGGCGCGGTGCCGCCGAGGCGGGCCGCGAGCGTGCCGACCGCCCGCTCGGGCAGGGGCAGCCCGGTGAGCAGACGCTCGTCGGCGGGGCCGCGGCCCGGTGCGGTCTGGGCGGTCTGGGGGGACTGCGCGGTCTGGGCGGACTGGGCGGACTGGGCCTGGCCCTGGCGCCCGGGCACGTCGGCGCCCGGTGCGGCCGTGGCGGGCACGAGCGTGCCGGCGGCGGTCGTGCCCGCCAGGGCGAGCCCGCACGCCGCGAGCACCCAGCGGCGGGCCACGTCGGGCACGCCGCGGGTGCGGTGCCCGGCCCGCCCGCGCAGCACGTCGGTGACCACGGCCGTGGTCGCGAGGAGCGCCCACCAGCCGCATCCCAGCAGCGCCAGGCTGCAGCCGGCCACGAGCAGGTCCTCGAAGCCCCGGTCGGCCCAGACGGCGGGCCGCACCACACCGGACAGCAGACCGGGCAGCAGACCGGGCAGCAGGGCTGCGGTGAGCGCCACGGTGGTGGCGGCCACCAGGGCCCACACCACGGTGCAGCGGACGATCGACGACGAGGACATCCCGAGAGACCTTTGCGTTTGCGTCTGTTTGCATCATTTGACGTCGATTGCGTGGTCTAGTCAACCGTCGCTCCACAGACGGGTGGGGCAGGATCTGCCTCGTGTCCTGGGAGGAGCAGCTCTTCGCGGTGCTCGACGACCTCGAGCAGCAGGCGGAGGCGGCCTACGACGCCGAGCGGGTCGTGGAGCTGGCCGACCGTGCCCGGGCGGAGTACCAGCAGGTGACGCTGGCCAGCCGACTCATGGCCTCGGTGGGACTGCCGGTGGCGCTGGAGGTGCGCGGGGTCGGAGCGGTCACCGGGGTGCTCGAGCGGGTGGCGGCGGACTGGGTGGTGGTCGGCGGCGCGGCCCAGGACTGGGTGGTGCTCACCCGGGCCGTCGACGTCGTGCGCGGTGCCTCGGCGCGCTCGGTGCCCGAGGTGGCCTGGTCGCCCGTCTCACGGCTCGGCCTCGGCTCGCCGCTGCGCCGACTGGCCGACGCGCGCGAGCGCTGCCTGTTGCACCTGGTCGACGGAGCCCGGCACGAGGGCGTGCTCCAGCGGGTCGGGTCGGACTTCGCCGAGGTCCTCACCGGGGTCGACCGGACGGCGCTGGTGTCCTTCGCCGCGCTGGCGGCGGTCCAGAGCCGCGACTGACGCGGGCGGGCCCGCCTAGGTGGCGTCGATGTCGTACGGCGGGAGCTCGCCGTCGGCGAGGGGCCGGAGGCCGGGCCGCTTGGGCCGCTTCTCCTCCTGCTCGGCCTCCTCCATCGCCTCCATGATGTGCTTGCGCACGATCGCGCGCGGGTCGAGGTCGCGCAGCTCGAGGTCGGAGAACTCGGGGCCGAGCTCGTCGCGGAGCTCGTCACGCGCGGAGTTGGCGAACTCCTTGGCCTTGCGCACCATCTGCCCGGCCTGCTTGGCCAGGTCGGGGAGACGGTCGGGGCCGAAGACGAGGATCGCGACCAGCGCGATGACGGCCAGCTCGGCGAATCCAGGCACGGACTAGAACTTAGCGGTCGGGGTCAGGCCGAGCTGCATGCCGGCCAGTCCGCGACCGCGACCGGCCAGGCGGGTCGCCACCGCGGTGAGGACCTCCGCGGCCGGGGCGGTCGGGTCGGCGTCGACGATCGGCTTGCCGACGTCGCCGCCCTCGCGCAGCGAGACGTCGAGGGGGATCCGGCCCAGGACGGGCACGTCGTAGCCGAACCGCGACGACAGGGTCTCGGCGACCCGGGCGCCCCCGCCGGAGCCGAAGATCTCCAGCCGGTGCTCGGTGCCCTCCGCGGCGCAGTGCGGGCAGGGCAGGAAGCTCATGTTCTCGACCACGCCGACGACGCGCTGGTGCATCATCGAGGCCATGGTGCCCGCGCGCTCGGCGACCTCGGCCGCGGCCTCCTGCGGGGTCGTCACGACGACCACCTCGGCCCCGGGCAGGTGCTGGCCCAGCGAGATGGCCACGTCGCCGGTGCCGGGCGGCAGGTCGAGCAGGAGCACGTCGAGGTCGCCCCAGTAGACGTCGGCGAGCATCTGCACCAGGGCCCGGTCGAGCATGGGTCCGCGCCAGGCCACGACCTGGTCGCGGCGCGGCTTGAGCATGCCGATGGAGATCACCGACACCCCCGACGAGGTCGGCACCGGCATGATCAGGTCGTCGACCTGGGTGGGGCGGGAGTCGGCGACGCCGAGCATCGCCGGCACGGAGTGGCCATAGATGTCGGCGTCGACCACGCCGACCTTGAGGCCCTGCTTGGCCATGGCGAGCGCGAGGTTGACGGTGACCGACGACTTGCCGACCCCGCCCTTGCCCGAGGCGATCGCGAAGACCTTGGTGAGCGAGCCGGGCTGGGCGAAGGGGATCTCGCGCTGGGCCTTGCCGTCGCTGAGGATCTCCTTCAGGCCGGCGCGCTGCTCCGCGGTCATCACCCCGAGGGTCAGGTCGACGCCCGAGATGCCGGGCACCTTCGTGACGGCGGCCGTCACGTCGCGGTTGATGGTGTCCTTGAGCGGGCAGCCGGCGACGGTGAGCAGCACCGTGATGCTGGCCAGACCCGTGTCGTCGACCGCCACCGAGTCGACCATGCCGAGGTCGGTGATCGGGCGCTTGATCTCGGGGTCGTTGACCGTGGCGAGCGCGGCGTTGACCTGGTCGACGAGGGAGGTGCTCATGATCCCCGATCCTAGGCGAGGGGTGGTGCGGGACGGTCGTCGCCCGCCACCCGGTCGCCGGGCCGCTCGCCGGGCCGCTCCCCGGCCCGGTCGCCGGCCCGGTCCTCGAGCTCGTGCAGCAGCGAGCGCAGCTCCGAGCGCAGGAAGTCGCGGGTGGCGACCTCTCCCACCGACATCCGCAGCGAGGCGACCTCGCGGGCGAGGAACTCCATGTCGGCGTGGGCGCGCGCGTTGGCCTGCCGGTCCTGCTCGGCGACGACCTTGTCGCGCGTCTCCTGGCGGTTCTGCGCCAGCAGGATCAGCGGTGCGGCGTAGGAGGCCTGGAGGCTGAGCATCAGGGTGAGGAAGATGAAGGGGTAGTCGTCCCAGCGCAGCTCGGCGGGCGCCAGCAGGTTCCACACCACCCACACCACGACGAAGAGCGTCATGTAGATCAGGAACTTCGCGGTGCCCATGAAGCGGGCGAACTGCTCGGCGAAGACCCCGAAGGTGTCGGAGTCGTAGGACGGGCGCCGCACCAGCTGGCGGCGGGTCTCGGTGGGGGTGTCGAGACGCGCGCGACGGCTCTCAGCCACGAGCGACCCCCCGGCGACGTCGCGGCCGCAGGCCCTGGTCGCGCCAGTTCTCCGGCAGCATGTGGTCGAGCAGGTCGTCGACCGTCACCGCGCCGAGCAGGTGACCGTTCTCGTCGACGACGGGCGCCGCCACCAGGTTGTAGGTCGCCAGGTGGGCCGCCACCTGGTCGATGGTGGCCTCCGGGGGCAGGGTCTCCATCGAGTCGTCGAGGGCTCCCGCGACGAGGGTCGAGGGGGGCTCGCGCAGCAGCCGCTGGATGTGGGCCACCCCCAGGAAGCGGCCGGTCGGCGTCTCCAGCGGCTGACGGCACACGTAGACGAGGGCGGCCAGCGACGGCGTGAGGTCGGGGTTGCGCACGTGGGCCAGCGCGTCGGCGATCGTCGCGTCGGGCCCGAGGATCACCGGCTCGGGCGTCATCATCGCCCCCGCGGTGTCCTCGACGTACGACATGAGGCGCCGCACGTCCTCGGCCTCGTCGGGCTCCATCAGCTCCAGCAGGGTGGCCGCGGTCTCCGGCGGCAGCTCGGCGATCAGGTCGGCGGCGTCGTCGGGCGACATCTCCTCGAGCACGTCGGCGGCGCGCTCGTCGCCGAGGTGGCTGAGGATCTCGACCTGGTCCTCCTCCGGGAGCTCCTCGAGCACGTCGGCGAGGCGCTCGTCGTCGAGGGCGGCGACCACCGCCGAGCGGCGCTCGACGGGCAGCTCGTGGATCATCGTGGCCGCGTCTGCGGGTCGCAGCTCGTTGAGCGCGGCGACGAGGTGCGTCGCGCCCTGGGCCTCCTCGCGCAGCGTGAGGCCCTCGACGTCGCGCCACTCCACGACGTGGGTCTGACCCTTGCGGCGCAGGGCCTTGGCCGGCTCCTGCACCGCCACCCGACACAGCACCCAGTCGCGGTTGCGGGCCTGCTCCATCGCCACGTCGTAGACCGTGCCGGTGACCCCGGAGCCGGCGATGCGCACGGTCTTGTCGAGCATCTGGCCCATGACGAGGGTCTCGGTGGAGCGCTGCTCGAAGCGGCGCATGTTGAGCAGCCCGGTGGTGTAGACCTGGCCGCTGTCGATGTGGGTCACCCGGGTCATCGGCACGAAGATCCGGCGCCGGCCGAAGACCTCGACGACCAGGCCCAGCACGCGCGGCTGGCTGGTCTCCGAGCGCACCGACACCACGAGGTCGCGCACCTTGCCGACCTGGTCGCCCTGGGGGTCGAAGATCGGCAGCCCGACGAGGCGGGCGGCGTAGACGCGGGAGGGGGCGGAGCTCACAGGAGGAGGCTAGTGCCCCGGTCGGGGTCGGGGCGGTGGCAGCATGGGCGGGTGCCTCCCGAGCAGCCCCGCGATCCCCGGTCGGCCCGCCCGGGCGGTGGCAGGGTCGTGCTCCACGTGGGCCTGCCCAAGACCGGCACGACCTGGCTGCAGGCCCTGCTCGCCGCGCACCGCGACGAGCTGCGGGCCGGTGGCGTGGTCTACCCCTTCGTCCGGCCGGGGGCGATGTTCCACGGCGCCGTCGAGGTGAGGGGGAGCCGGGCCCGGTTCGGGCTCGCCGCCGAGCAGGTCGAGGGCGCGTGGGCTGCGGTCTGCGCCCGCGCGGGGGAGTTCCTCGACGCCGGTGGCCGCACCGCGGTGATCAGCCACGAGGTGCTGGGGGGAGCGGCGCCCGACCAGGTGGAGCGGGCGCTCGCACCGCTGGCCGGGCGGGAGGTGCACGTGGTCGTCACCGCCCGCGACCTCGGCCGTCAGGCCACGGCGCACTGGCAGGAGGAGGTCAAGCTCGGCGCCACCTGGTCCTTCGCCGACCTCGAGCGCGAGCAGCTGCGCGCCGACACCGGCCGCGAGCCCGCCGGCCCCGACGACGGCGGGTCGCGTCCCCACTTCTGGCACGCCCAGGACCTCGTCGGCGCGCTGCAGCGCTGGACCGCGCGGCTGGGGCCCGACCGCGGACACCTGGTCCTCTGCCCACCGCCGGGGGCGCCGGCCGCCGTGCTGTGGGAGCGCTTCGCCGAGGCGGCCGGGGTCGACCCCGCACTGGTCGACCCCGGGCTGTCGCTGCCGGGCAACGCCTCGCTGGGCGCGCCCGAGACCGCGCTCCTGCGGGCGGTCAACCGGGCCCTGGGCGACCGTCTCGATCCCCGCGCCCGCGCCCGCGTCGTGAAGCAGGGGTACGCCGAGGGCGAGCTGGCCGCCACCGGCTCGGCGCGGCCGCTGGCACCGGCCGGGCTGGCCGAGGTGCTCGTGCCCGCCACCCGGGCCTGGCTCGACGAGGTCGCGGCGGCGGGCTGGTCGGTGCACGGCGACCCGGCCGACCTCGACCCGGTGCTGGCCCGCCCCGGCGACCCGACGCCCGACGTGGAGGCCGTCCCCGGCGTCGACCCGGCCGCGGTGGCGCAGCGGCTCCTCGACGCCGCGGGCGCAGCCGGGGAGGTCGCCGTGCGCCCTCGGCGCCGGTGGTGGCGCTGACCCGCGCCGCGGGGCGGCGGCGCGGTCGAGCCGCGGTGCTACGGTGCTCCCGCGCCAGATCGGCTCCATCTCCCCGGGAGGCCCGTTGAGCAGTCGAGTCGTGCTCCACGTGGGGACGATGAAGTCCGGGACGAGCTACGTGCAGTCCATCCTCGGCGGCCACAAGCAGGAGCTGCTCGCCTCGGGTGCCGAGTTCGTCGGCGGCTTCGGCGTCCAGACCCGCGCGGTGCGCCGCATGTTGCGCCTTCCCGAGGCCCCGCGGCGCAACCGGGCCCGGTGGCTCGACCTCGCGGCCCGGGTCCACGCCTCGCCGGCGGAGGTGTCGGTGGTCTCGATGGAGTTCCTCGGCTTCGCCACCGCGGCCCAGGTCGAGGAGCTGGTGAGCCCCCTGCGCGGGCTCGAGGTGAGCGTCGTCGTGACCGTGCGCGACCAGCTGCGCGCCGTGGCCGCCCAGTGGCAGACCTTCACCCGCAACCAGGGCAAGGACGACTGGGCCAGCTACCTGCGACTCATCGAGGACCCCGAGGGCGGCTCGCGGGCCCACCGGGTCTTCCACCGGGCCCAGGACGTGCCGGTCGTGGTGGCGCGGTGGGGCGACCACCCGGCCGTGGCCGGCGTCGGGCTGGTGACCGTGCCGGGCCACGCGCCCGCCTCGGAGCTGTGGCGGCGCTTCGCCACCGCCGCGGGGCTCGACGCCTCGATCGCGGACCCGTCGGTGGCCCGGCGCAACGACTCGCTCGGCTACGCCTCCTGCGACGTGCTGCGCCGCGCCAACACCCTGCTCACAGGGCTGCCCGGGCCGGTCTACCGCGCGCTCGTGCGGGAGGCGGCGCTCGGCCCGCTCGGGGCGCTGCGCGCCCTGGAGGAGCGTCCGGTCCTCGACCGCACGGCCGCCGCGGCCGCCGCCCGGCGCAACGCCGACATCCGGGCGCTCGTCACCGGCGGGCGCGTCGCCCTGACGGGCGACCTCGAGGACCTCCCGGTCGACGCCGACCCGTCCGAGTACCCCGACGCCGTCAGCCCGCCCGACCCGGCCCACGTGCTGCGTGCCGCCCGGGCCCTGCGCGAGCACGCGCGGTCCGCGCTGGTCGCCGCGACGGGGGCCGGGTCGGTCGACCCGCCCGACCCGCCCGGCCCGGGAGACGAGGTCGACCGGCTCGTGGCCGAGTCGGCGGCCCTGCTGCGCGCCGTGGCCGGGACCCGGTGACCCGGACATGCTTTACCCTGCTGGGGTGAGCGACCGCGGACGACGACGCCGGGCCCTCGTGCCGTCGGCAGGGGCCCTCCTCGTCGTGCTCCTCGCCGGCTGCGGGTCCGACGGCGGCTCGGCCGGCCCGGCCGAGCAGGCCACCGACCCGTCTGCCTCGCCCTCCACCTCGTCCTCCACCTCGTCCTCCACGTCGCCCTCCGGCTCGGGCCTCCCGGAGTGCGACGCGGTCTGGGTGGCGGGCCAGGACCTGCCACGCGGCTACGCCGGGTGCGTGCAGGACGGTCGGGTCGAGGAGCCGGAGCGCCGTCGCTGCGAGTTCGGCCAGACCATCGTGGAGCACGCGGGCCGGTTCTACGCCGTCCCCGGCAACGTCGTCAACGAGACCGAGAGCCTCGCGCAGAGCCCCGAGTACCGTCGGGCCCTGCGCAGCTGCCAAGGCTGATCAAGGGTGCGAACGCCTGCCGTCGGCAGGCGAACGACCCGCCACCGCGGGTCGGGAAATGGAGCAAGGATGTTTGTACGCCGGATGCTGGTGGGCGCCCTCGTGGGCCTGCCGCTGCTGCTGAGCGGTGCGGTCGCCGTGCCGAGCCAGGCCGCGCCCAGCGCCACCGCCGCGTCGGTCGAGGTGTCGTCGGTCGACCGCTACGCGTCGGCCTCGGGCCCGTCGCGGCAGCGGGCGGGCGGCTACACCGTGCCCCAGGGACTGCTCTTCAACAACCCCCTCAACGACCGGTCCCACGTCATCAACAAGCACATCCGCGAGGCGATCGCCCGCACGCCCGCGGGCGAGCGGATCCGGATGATCACGTGGAACTTCAAGAGCGAGCTCTTCGTGCGCTCGCTGCGCGCCGCGCACCAGCGCGGCGTCAGCGTCCGCGTCATCATGTCGGGCGGTCTGGCCGCCCAGCAGCAGCCCGACGGGTCCTACCGGACGCTCAAGCGGGCTCTCGCGGTCGGCAACAAGTCCCGCAAGGCGGGCATGCGCAGCTGGTTCCGGGTCTGCAACAACTCCTGCCGCGGCAAGGCCGGCACGGGCATCGTGCACTCGAAGTTCTTCCTCTTCAGCAAGGTGGGGAAGTCGCGACACGTCGTGATGCAGGGCTCCGGCAACCTCACCGAGTCGGCGGCCAACAACCAGTGGGACGACCTCATCACGCTCGCCGGGCGGGAGAAGACCTACCGGGGCTACGAGCGCATCTTCACGCAGGCCTCGCGCGACAAGCTGCACCGCCCGACGTTCGACACCTTCGCCGAGGGTGACTACCGCTCGTGGTTCTACCCGCGCCTGGGCCGCTCCGACCAGGTCGTGGACATGCTCGGCAAGACCCGGTGCAAGAACGTGCGGAAGGGCTTCGGCATCAACGGCCGGACCCAGATCCGGATCATGCAGTCGGTCTTCAATGGCCTGCGCGGCGAGGCGGTCGCCCGGGCGATCCGCCAGAAGTACAACGCCGGGTGCAACATCCGCATCAACTACTCGGTGATGACGCCCAACGTCCGCGACATCCTGGGTCCCGTGCCGCGGCGCCACATCGTGCAGGACCCCGACGGCGACGGCGTCTACGACCGCTACCTGCACATCAAGTCGATCGCCATCAGCGGCAACTACGGCGGCAGCCGTGGCGACCGGATCGTGCTCAACGGCTCGGCGAACTGGTCGGGCTCGAGCCTGAAGTCCGACGAGCAGGGCATGATCATCACGCGCGACGGCATCGTGCGCCAGTACATCTCCTGGGCCAACACGCTGTTCGCCAACCCGCCTGCCAGCCGGGTCGTGGCCGGTCGTGCGGCCACCGACGTCGATCCCTACGCCAAGGCGTGGCTGCTGACGCAGTGATGTCTGCGACGTCTGTGACGTGAGTGACGAGCGGGGCGCACGAGACGCGTCGCGTGATCACGGGACGTGGGGGACCGGGGGAGGTTAGCCTTCCCCGGTCCCCCCTCCTCTTCCCCGAGTCGGAGCACGTCATGCGCCTACTTCCGCGCCCGCACGCCCTCACCGGCGCTCTGGCTGCCCTCGTCGTCCTCGTGGCCACCGTGCTGGCCGGGGTCGGCACGGTGGCCGGGGCCGCGGAGAAGCCGCGGTCCGCAGGCGCCTCGTCGAGGTCGGCCGCGGCCACCGTCGCCGACGCACCGGCCCGCCGGGCGCCCGCCGTACGCCGGGTCGCCGCCGGCGGCGAGCACTCCTGCGAGATCCGCGGCGACCGCACCCTGTGGTGCTGGGGACGCAACACCTACGGGCAGCTCGGCCTCGACCGCACCGGCCCCGGCACCGCGATCCCCGAGCAGGTCGGGGGCTCGACCGCGTGGGCCACGGTGTCGGCCGGCGGCGCCTCGACGTGCGCCACCCGCACCGACGCGAGCCTGTGGTGCTGGGGTGTCAACCACCGCGGTCAGCTGGGCGGCGGCACCCGCGACGTGCGCCTGGAGCCGGCCCGGGTGGCCGGCAGGCAGTGGAAGCAGGTCTCGACGGGCTGGTTCCACACCTGCGCGACCCGCGCCGACAGCACCCTGTGGTGCTGGGGCGACGACTCCGCCGGTCAGCTGGGCGTCGCCGGTGACCAAGACCGGACCACCCCCACCCGGGTGCCGGGGAAGGACTGGAAGCGGGTCTCGGTCAACGGCTGGTCGACCTGCGCGGTCAAGGGCGACGGCTCGCTGTGGTGCTGGGGTCGCAACCTCTTCGGGCAGCTCGGCGTGGGCGACAACCGTGACCGTGCTGAGCCGACCCGCGTCGGCACCGGCACCACGTGGAGCGGGGTGTCGGTCTCGTGGACCCACGCCTGCGCCCGCACCGGCGCCGGTGCGGTGAGCTGCTGGGGCCGCGGCGACCAGGGCCAGCTCGGCACGGGCGCCCTCGCCGGGTCCACCTCGCCGGTCGCGGTGTCCGGTGGCCACGTCGCCAAGCGGGTGGCCGTGGGCGAGGGAAGCTCCTGCCTGATCGACGACGCGCAGCGACGGTGGTGCTGGGGCTCCGACGTCTACGGCCAGCTCGGTGACGGCTCCGCGCCCGGTGGGAGCAGCCCGGTGCCGGTCGTCGGCCCCGGCACCTACACCGACCTCAGCCTGGGCTGGCTGCACGGGTGCGCCCGCACGAGCGAGGGCCAGCGCGCCTGCGTCGGCAACGACGAGCGCGGCCAGACCTCCGTGCCCGGGACCGCCGCGCGGCAGGCTCCGAGCACGAGCCCGACGACGGTGACGCGCCGTGAGGGGCCGCTCAGCTTCCGCATCGCCACCTTCAACACCGTCGGCAACGGCCACACCCGGCCCTACGCCCACGACGACCAGCTGGCCCCCGCGCGCATGCGCGCGGAGTGGACCGCCCGGGCGCTGCGCACCCTCGACGCCGACGTCGTCGGCGTGCAGGAGCAGACCGCCGAGCAGCTCGCGGCGATCCTCGCCGCCGGCGAGGGCGAGTACGCCAGCTTCCAGACCCCGGCGTCCGGCGACCTGGGTGTCGAGTCGGCCCTGCTGTGGCGGCGCGACGTGTGGAAGCCGGTCGAGCGCACCGTCATCCGGACCCAGTTCATCAGCCGCGAACTCGACCGGCCGGTCGTGCTCCTCGAGCACCGCGCCACGGGGCGACGCATCTGGGTGATGGCCGTCCACAACGCGCCCTGGGAGTACCAGGCCAAGCGGGACAAGGCCGTGCGCGCCCAACTGGCCCGGATCAACGAGCTCGAGGCCACCGGCGTGCCCGTCTTCTACGTGGGCGACATGAACGAGAAGGAGACCATCGTCTGCAAGGTCATGGCCGGCACCACCCTGCGCAGCGCGACCGGAGGGCGCTACGCCGACGGCCGCTGCACCCCGCCGCGCGGCACGATGCGCGTGGACTGGCTCTTCGGTCCCGGCGACGCGACCTGGGACGGGTATGCTCCGAGCCGCATCCCGCTGGTGAGGCTGGCGACGGATCACTGGGTGCCGGTCTCCCGCGTCACGCTTCCCTGACGCTCCCGTCCGGCCGGTGCCCCACCCGACGACCTCTCGGAGGAGCATGCCCATGGCGCGACGACTGGTGCTGCACATCGGCTCGATGAAGTCCGGCACGAGTTTCGTCCAGAACGTCCTGGGCCACCACCGGGAGCGTCTCGCCGAGTCGGGCGTGCTCTTCGCCGGCAGCCGCTGGCGCGAGCAGGTGAAGGCCGTGCGGGAGCTGATCGAGCGCGGCGGGCCGGGCCAGCGCCCGATGCCGGTCGACGGGTCCTGGGCCGCCGTCGTCGAGGACGCCAGCCGCTGGGAGGGCACCGCAGTCGTCTCGATGGAGTTCCTCGGCCCGCGCAGCGAGGCCAAGATCGAGCAGATCCTCGCCGCCTTCCCCGACACCACCGTCGAGGCGGTGATGACGTGTCGCGACCTGTCGCGCAACATCCCGGCGATGTGGCTGGAGTCGATGCAGAACGGCTCGTCGGCGACCTGGCCCGACTTCCTGGCGGCCGTGCGCGACCGCGACAGGGACTCCCCGATCGCGCGCAACTTCTGGCGCCACCAGGACCTCCCGGTCATCGCGGAGCGCTGGGCGCGGGTGCTCGGCGAGGGCCGACTCACCCTGGTCACGGTGCCGCCCTCGGGCGCGCCCCACGACCTGCTCTGGCGGCGCTTCGCCGAGGTGCTCGGCGTCGACCCCTCGGGCTACGACCTCGAGGTGCGGTCCAACCGCTCCATCGGTCCGGCCACGGCCATGGTGCTGCGCCGCCTCAACGAGAAGATGGTGGTGGACGGAGCGGTCCCGCAGGGCTACGACCGGTTCGTGAAGCACTCCCTGGCCAAGCGCGGTCTCGTGGCCCGCACCCCCCTCGAGCCCCGGCTGGGCCTGGACGAGGAGTGGGTGCGCGAGGAGGCGCACGCGCAGGTCGAGCGCCTCGCCGGCGCCGGGCACCGCGTGGTGGGCGACCTCGAGGACCTCCGGCCGGTGCGGGTGCCGGGCGTGCACACCGACGAGATCTCCGCCGAGGACCAGCTGGCCGCCGCCGTCGACGGGCTCGAGCTGCTCGTGCGCGAGTGGGGCCAGAGCGAGCGCAAGCAGCGCCGTGCGGCGCGCCGGCAGGGCCCCGGGCCGGCCGGTCGGGGGGAGGAGGACTGATGGCGCTGCTGCGCCGCCGCTCCTCGGGGTCCGCGGACCCGTCGGACCCCTCGCGCCCGCCCCCGGCGCCGGAGGACCCCGCCGACCCCGCCGACCTCTCCTACCTGGTGTCGGCCGCCCCCGAGGGCGAGCTGCCGAGCGTGGCGGTGATGACCATGGCCCGCGACGAGGGCGCGATGCTGGGGCGCTGGGTGCGTCACTACGCCGCCCAGGTCGGCGCCGAGCACGTCTACGTGGTCGACGACCAGACGACCGACGGGTCCACCGACGACCTGGCCGGGCCGGTGCTGCGGATCCCCCCGCTGCGCAAGCGCGGCTTCGAGCCGTCGCGGATGGAGGTCATGGCGGGGCTCTCGGCCGGGCTGCTCGCGGCCTACGACGCGGTGGTGTTCTGCGACACCGACGAGTTCATCGTGCCCGACCCCGACCACCACGCCTCGCTGCTCCACTACGTCGCGGCGCGGCCCGGGCGGCAGGCGGTGGGCGTCACGGCCCTCAACGTCGTCCACGACGTCTCCCGCGAGGGGCCGCTGCGCGACGACGCCCCCGTGCTCTCGCAGCGCGCGCTGGCCAAGTTCGCGCCCCTCATGTGCAAGCCGAGCCTGAAGTGGGTGCCCGCGCGCTGGGCCCACGCCTCCCACGGCATCGAGTGCCCCTACGCGGTCGACCCGGAGCTGTTCATGTTCCACCTCAAGTTCGCCGACCGCGACCACCTGGCCGACGCCGCGGCCAAGCGGCACGCGGCGTTCCGCGACGACGGCCGCGCAGCGCGCACCAGCTGGGAGCGCCCGGCCGACGAGATGGTCGACCTGCTCGACGAGATCACCGCCGACATCGACCTCGAGCAGGTCGAGCGCTTCCGTCCGCGACCGGCGCGCCTCGAGCGCATCGTGCAGCGCCAGGGCGCGATGTGGCGCGCGACCGGCGCCGGGCAGGTGCAGGCGATGCGCAGCCAGCCGCTGGTGCGCGTGCCCCGGCGGTTCCGCGACCTCGTGTGAGCCGACGTCGCGGGGGCGCCCGCGACTGGTAGGTTCGCCGTTCCACGACGGGGGAGGGAGTACGACGGTGCCACGGCTGCCCGAGGTCGTCGACGTCGATCGTGCGGGCCTCCTGCTCGGCGACAGCGACGACGTCCTCCTCGACGTGCTCCTCGACGGTCGTCGGGTGTGGTCCCTGTGGACCGAGCGGGTCGCGGGGCGCACGCCCTCGCCCTCGGGGCCGCCCGGTGCGGTCGCGGTGCCCTGGCCGCGCGAGCTGGCCCAGGCCCTCGACGGGCCCGTGCGGATGACGGTCTCCTGCGGCGAGACCGTGCTGCTGGACCGCGAGGTCGTGATGGGGCCCGGCCCCGACCGTGTGCGCCTGGTCGACCGGGAGGGCCGCGACCTCGTCGTCGACAACCACGGCCGGCTCGCGGTCGCCTTCGGCGACCAGGGGGAGGAGGCGACCGCGCTCCTCCTCGACGCCACGGCCCGGCTCCTCGCCGACCTCGAGGAGGCCGGCGTGGAGCCCTTCGTGGCCTACGGCACCCTGCTCGGCGCCGTGCGCGAGGGCAGCTTCGTCGGGCACGACAACGACGTCGACCTGGCCTACCTCAGCTCCCACGAGCACCCGGTGGACGTGATCCTCGAGTCCTACCGGGTCCAGCGTCACCTCATCCGCGCCGGCCACGACACCACCCGCTACAGCGGGGCCGCCTTCCGCGTCGACCTGACCGTCTCCGACGGCACCCGCCGCACCATCGACGTCTTCGCCGGCGCCCTCGTCGAGGGTCACCTCATGCTCATGGGCGAGCTGTGGGTGCCCTACGACCGCTCCGCGCTGCTGCCGCGGAGCTCGGTGGTCCTCGAGGGGCGTTCGCTGCCGGCCCCGGCCGACCCGGAGGCCCTCCTGGCGGCGACCTACGGCCCCTCCTGGCGACGACCCGACCCCGCCTTCGCCTACGCGCCCCCGGCGGCCACGACCCGCCGTCTCGACGGCTGGTTCCGCGGCACCCGCGCGGCGCGCAACCACTGGGACCGGCGCTACTCCGACGCGGTCCACCACGGCCCGGTCCGCAAGCCGCACGACCTGGCCCGCCTGCTGCACCGGCGCGAGGCGGAGGACTGCGAGGTCGTCGACGTGGGCTGCGGGCGCGGTCAGGACGCCGTGTGGCTGGCCCGGCGTGGTCACCCGGTGCTGGGGCTGGACTTCTCACCCAACGGGTTCGCCCGGCTCCACGCCCGCTCGCAGGAGGAGGGGTGGGGCGCCGACTTCGCCTCGATGAACCTGCTCGAGCTGCGTCAGGTCATGCTCTGGGGCGCGCGCCTGGCCCGTCGCGAGGGCCCCCGGGCCCTCCTCGCGCGTCATGTCGCCGACGCCACCAGCGACCGTGGCCGACGCCACCTGTGGCGCCTGGCCGAGATGGCGCTGTCCGGCGGCGGGCGCCTCTACCTCGAGTTCGTGCTGCCGCCGGCCGACCCGCCCCTGCCGCAGCACCTGCTGCTGCACGGCCTCGAGCCCGACCAGGTGCGCTCGGAGGTCCTCGCACGCGGCGCACGCGTCGTGGAGGAGGCGGCCGTGGACGTCACGCACACCGGTCAGCCGCCCGCCGGCGGCATCGAGGACGAGACCCCGCTGCGGGGGTACCGCATGGTGATGGAGTGGAGAGCATGAACGCACCCGACGAACGCCCCGACCCCGGGCCGGCCGGCCCGGTCGACCGGCTGCGCCGGCTGGCCCCCGGCCTGCGCTCGCGCCCGGCCGTCGCCAGCGAGGGCCCCGACGGGCTCGAGGCCCTGCGGGCACGCGTCGCGGACCTCGAGGAGGAGGTGGGCGAGCTGCGCCGGCTCAACCTCCGCCTGGCCGAGCTGACCGACGTCGTCCAGGAGCTCCTGCTGCCCCTGGCCTCCAGCGACCCGGCCCGGGCGCAGGAGGTGCTCGACCGGTACTCCGCCGAGCTCGGCAGATGAGCCGTCGGGCCTTCCTGCACATCGGCCTGCCCAAGACGGGCACCAGCTACCTGCAGGCCGGGTGGTGGTCGCACCGCGCCGCGCTGCTGGAGGCGGGGCTGCTGCTCCCCGGGCGGGCCAAGCGTGACCACCTGCTGAGCTCGCTGGTCGTGCGCGAGGACCCTGGCGTACGCCGGCGCGGGCCCGGCGCGGCCGAGGCCTGGGACGTCGTCCTCGCCGACACGGCCGCCCACAGCGGCGACGTGCTGGTCTCGCACGAGTTCTTCTGCGCCGCCAGCGCCGCCCAGGCGCGCCGCGCGGTGGAGGCCCTGCCGGCCGACGAGGTCCACGTGGTCGTCACCGCCCGCGAGCCGCTCTCGCTCTTCGCGTCGAGCTGGCAGGAGCACCTGAAGAACCGCGGCACGACGGCCCTGGCCGACTACGGACGAGGCGAGTCCGAGGACCCTCGCGACGTCTGGGACTGGCGTGCCCTCGACCTCGGGCTGGTGCTGGAGCGCTGGGGCGGTGCGGTGCCTGCGGAGCGGGTGCACGTGCTCCCCGTGCCGGGACGCGACCAGCCGCGGGAGGACCTGTGGCACCGCTTCGCCGCGCTGCTGGACCTCGACCCCGCGGTGGTCGACACCAGCGGACGCTTCGCCAACACCGGCATGGGGGTCGTCGAGGCCGAGACCCTGCGACGGGTCAACGCCGCGCTGAGCGGTCCCTGGGGTGCCCAGGACCGGGGGAGGTGGCTGCGCAGCCACCTCGCCGACCAGCTGCTCGCGCCCCGCGCGGGCGAGCCCTTCTGGCCCGGCGAGGACCAGGTCGCCGACTGCCGCGCCCGCGGGCTGCGGGCGGTGGCGGCGGTGCGCGCGGGCGGCTACGACGTCCGTGGCGACCTCGACTCGCTGCTCGTGCCCGACGTCGTGCCGCCGCGTCGCCACCCCGACTCCGTGACCGACGCCGAGGTCGCCGAGGTCGCCGTCGCGCTGGTCGCCGATCTCGTCGGCGAGCTGCGCGACCGCGCGGCGGGCGCCGCCGACCGTTTGTCGAGGCCGGTTCCGGGGTAG
>NZ_CAKASO010000008.1:0-129199 GCF_916862475.1 Nocardioides sp. Leaf374 | reverse complement strand
CCTCCCTGAGTTCGGGGAGAGCCTAACAGTGACGACGGTCTCAGGCGGACTTCACGCCGACTTCCTGCGCAGGCGGCTCGACGACCTCGAGGAGCAGCTGGCCGCCACCCGTGAGGAGGTCGCCCGGGCCGACCGCGAGCGCTCGGCGCTGAGCGCGCGCAAGGAGGCCCTCGAGATGGGGCTGCAGCGCAAGGACGGCGCGGGCGCCCTGCTCGCCGCCTCCGACGGCGTCTCCGGCCTGCTGGGCTCGGTCGCGGCGCTGGTGTCGGTGCGCCCGGGCCACGAGACCGCCGTCGCCGCGGCGCTCGGCGCCGCCGCCGACGCCGTCGCGGTCACCGGCCCCGACGCCGCGCTCGCGGCCATCGGCCACCTCAAGGACCGCGAGCTCGGCCGGGCCGGGCTGCTGCTGGCGGCCGACCCGGCCGAGGCCGGCGGGGCGGCGGCCGACCGTGACTGGCCGGCCCTGCCGACGACGGCGTCGTACGCCGTGGACTCGGTGGAGTGCCCCGCCGGGCTGCAGGCCGCCCTGGCCCGCCTGCTGCGCAAGGTCGCCGTGGTGGACGACCTCACCGCCGCGCGCGCCCTGGTCGCCGAGGCCCCCGACCTCGTCGCGGTCACCCATGACGGCGACGTGCTCGGCGCCCACCTCGCAGCCGGCGGGTCGGGCGACCAGCCGAGCCTGATCGAGGTCCAGGCCGCCGTCGACGACGCGACGACCCAGCTGGCCGAGGCGGTCGCGACGGGGGAGCGGCTCGGCTTCGCGCTCTCCCGCCTGGAGCGGGAGCGCCTGGAGGCCCAGCAGCGCGTCGACGCCGCGCTGGCGAGCCTGCACGAGTCCGACGCGACGCTGGCCGCCGTCGCGGAGGAGCTGGGCCAGCACGGCTCGCAGGCGCGCGCGGCGCGGGGGGAGGCCGAGCGCCTGGAGCAGGCCATCGCGCAGGCCGAGGCCGCGCGCGACCGCGACGTCGCGGGCCTGGCCGATCTCGAGGCCCGCCTTGCCGGGGCGGAGGAGAGCCCCGACGAGGAGCCCGACACCGCCGAGCGCGAGCGCCTCGCCGCGGCGGCCCGCGAGGCGCGACAGGGCGAGATGGAGACCCGGCTGGCGTTGCGCACCGCCGAGGAGCGGGCGCGCGCGCTGCACGGGCGAGCCGACTCGCTGCTGCGCGCCGCGGCGCAGGAGCGCCAGGCCCGTGCCCGCGCCGCCGAGCGGCGCCGCCGGCTCGAGCGCGAGGCCCGCGCCGCCCGCGCCGTGGGCGCCGGTGTGGCCGCGGTGCTGGAGCGGCTCGAGGTGTCGGTGGGCCTGGCCGCCGAGGCCCGCACCGCGATCGAGGAGCAGCGGCGGGGCCGGGAGGGCGAGCTGCTCGCCGCCCGGGCACGGCTGCGCGACCTGGGCCGCGAGCACGACGAGCTGGTCAGCACCGTGCACCGCGACGAGCTGGCCCGCTCCCAGCAGCGGATGCGCATCGAGCAGCTCGAGCAGCGCGCGCTCGACGAGCTCGGCGTCGAGCCCGACGCCCTCGTCGCCGACTACGGCCCCGACCAGCCGGTGCCGGTCGCGCCCGCCCCGGACGCGGCCGAGGACGACCCCGCCCCGGAGCCGGTGGCCTACGTGCGCGAGGAGCAGCAGAAGCGGCTGCGCAGCGCCGAGCGCGCGCTGGCCCAGCTGGGCCGGGTCAACCCGCTGGCGCTGGAGGAGTTCACCGCGATGGAGGAGCGCCACCAGTTCCTCTCCGAGCAGCTCGACGACCTGCGGCGCACGCGCAAGGACCTCCTCGACATCGTCAAGGACGTCGACGTGCGCGTGGAGCAGGTCTTCACCGAGGCCTACGCCGACGTCGAGCGGGCCTTCGACGCCACCTTCGCCCGGCTCTTCCCCGGCGGCGAGGGCCGCCTCGTGCTCACCGACCCCTCCGACATGCTCACCACCGGCATCGAGGTCGAGGCACGCCCGCCGGGCAAGAAGGTCAAGCGGCTCTCGCTGCTCTCCGGCGGCGAGCGCTCGCTGGTGGCGGTGGCCTTCCTGGTCGCCCTCTTCAAGGCCCGGCCGTCGCCGTTCTACATCCTCGACGAGGTCGAGGCCGCGCTCGACGACACCAACCTGGGCCGGCTGCTGCAGATCTACGAGGAGCTGCGCGAGAGCTCGCAGCTGCTCGTCATCACCCACCAGAAGCGGACGATGGAGGTCGGCGACGCCCTCTACGGCGTGACGATGCGCGGCGACGGGGTCTCCACGGTCATCAGCCAGCGGCTGCGCGAGGCGGAGACGGCCTGACCCCGGCGGCCGACCCGGACGGTGCGCAGCGGGCCCTCGACGACGCGGTCAGCCCGCGGCGCCCCGTCGTCGGTCGGCGCGCCGGGCGTTGGCAGGATGGCCGCCGTGAGCGACCGCACCCGACCCACCCGAGCCGACTACGTCGCCTGGCGCACCATCACCACGCGCTGGCGCGACGACGACGCCTACGGGCACCTCAACAACGCGACCTACTACGAGATGTTCGACACCGCGGTCAACGCGCACCTCTACGAGCACACGGGCGTCGACGTGCGCCGCCTGCCCGCCATCGGCGTCGTGGCCGAGACCTCGTGCCGCTACTTCCGCGAGATCGGCTTCCCGGCCCCGGTGGAGTCGGGCCTGGTCGTCGACAAGGTCGGCACCTCCTCGATCGTCTACCGCATCGGTCTCTTCCAGGGCGACGCGGAGGAGGCGGCGGCCGAGGGCCGCTTCGTCCACGTCTACGTCGACGACACCGACCCGGCCCGGCCGGTGACCCCGATGCCCGACGTGATCCGTGTCGCAGTCGAGCCACTCCTGCGCGGGGGTGAGGCGGGCTGACCCCGCCTGTGCGACCGTGACGGTGCGGCCCCCGACCGGGCGCCGCGCCTCACACGTCTCGGAAGGTCCGCGTGCTCGTCATCGCCGTCGCCATGCTCGTCATCCTCGTCCTCGCGGGCCTGGTCATCTTCTACGTCGCCTTCCCGCACCGCGGGCAGACGCCGCCGCAGGGCGAGTGGCTCGGCGGCGTGATGTCGCGCGCCGCCGACGCCGTCCCGACCCTCGAGCACGACGCCCGCGCCCGGGTGGGCGCGCAGCAGGACCGCTCCGCCTGAGCATCCGCCCGCGGCTGTGGGCCGGCTCGCGAGCAGCCCGGGGGCAGGTGCCGTGGGGCGAGCCCCCGAGTCACGCTCCTGCCCGACAGGCACGTCGGCCCGCTCTGGTTGGATGAGGCCATGGAAGCCATCGCCATCCTGATCCTCGTCATCGCGCTGGTCGGCGTGGCCCTCGTGGCCACCGTGACCGGCCTGGTGGTGACCCGCCGCCGCAAGCCGGCGCCCCTGCCCGACACCCACACCGACGTCCTCGGCACGCCCGTCGAGGACGGCGCCGAGCCGGTCGAGCTCAGCTCGCCGCCGGCCACCCTCGAGCCCGAGGCGCCGGTCGAGCCCGAGACCGCCCCCGCGCCCACCCTGGAGCGGCCGGAGAGCACGGCCTCGCGCCTGCAGCGGCTGCGTCAGCGGCTGGCCGGCTCCCAGGGAGCCCTGGGCCGCGGCCTGCTCGCGCTGCTCTCGCGCGACCGGCTCGACGAGGACACCTGGGAGTCCATCGAGGACACCCTGCTCACCGCCGACATCGGCGTCGGCCCCACCCAGGAGCTGGTCGACCGGCTGCGCACCCGCATGCGCGTCGACGGCGCCGACGCCTCCCAGGCCCGCGAGGTGCTGCGCGAGGAGCTGCTGGCCCTGGTCGACCCGAGCATGGACCGCCGGCTCCAGGTCAGCGGCGAGGACGGCCGGCCCGGCGTCGTGCTGGTGGTCGGCGTCAACGGCGCCGGCAAGACCACCACGGTGGGCAAGATCGCCCGCATCCTCGTGGCCGAGGACCGCTCGGTGGTGCTCGGCGCCGCCGACACCTTCCGCGCCGCCGCCGTCGAGCAGCTGGCCACCTGGGGTGAGCGCGTCGGGGTCGACGTCGTGCGCGGCCCCGAGGGCACCGACCCCGCCAGCGTCGCCTTCGAGGCGGTCAAGCAGGGCGCGAGCGAGGGCGCCGACACCGTCATCGTCGACACCGCGGGCCGGCTGCAGAACAAGGCCGGCCTCATGGACGAGCTGGGCAAGGTCAAGCGGGTCATCGAGAAGCAGGCCCCCGTCACCGAGGTGCTGCTGGTGCTCGACGCCACCACGGGTCAGAACGGCATGATCCAGGCCCGCGTCTTCAGCGAGGTCGTCGACGTCACCGGCATCGTGCTCACCAAGCTCGACGGCTCCGCCAAGGGCGGCATCGTCGTGGCCGTGCAGCGCGAGCTCGGCGTGCCGGTCAAGCTCGTGGGCCTGGGCGAGGGCCCCGACGACCTGGCGCCCTTCGACTCCGGCGCCTTCGTCGACGCGCTGCTGGGCTGAGCGCCCGGCGCACGCCGACCGGGCCGCACGGGCGCGGCCCCGCACCTCGGTGCGGGGCCGCGCCCGTCGTCACGTCATCGTGAAGTTACACAGCCACCGGGTCGTTTACGTGGCTGAAACACACCTCACGGGGAGAGGAAACCTGGCCCCACCAAGGTCTCCTGCAACAGCCGCTGGGCCGCCGACACCGGAGTCGCCGACGCCCCAGCGTCACCGCGCAATTCCCCTGGAGGTCCTGTGGACGGCTATTACGCCTTCATGCTCATCGCGACAGCGCTCGTGCTGATGATGACGGTGCCCGCGCTCGCCCTGTTCTACGGCGGCATGTCCCGCTCGAAGTCCGTGCTGAACATGATGATGATGTCCTACATCGCCGCCGCGATCGTGGGCATCCTCTACGTCGCGGTCGGCTGGTCGATGGGCTTCGGCGGCGAGGGCACCTTCTTCGCCAACCCCTTCGAGCTGTTCTGGCTCGACGGCGTCACGACCGACGGCTACATCTTCGTGATGTTCCAGATGACCTTCGCGATCATCACCTGCGCCCTCATCAGCGGCGCGGTCGAGGGCCGCATGAAGTTCGCCGCCTGGGTGACCTTCGTGCCGATCTGGGCCCTGGTCGTCTACTTCCCGCTGGCCCACATGGTCTTCAGCTGCACCGACGACTCCCTCATCTGCGGCCGCATCGGCGCGCAGGACTACGCCGGCGGCACGGCCGTCCACATCAACGCCGGCGTCGCGGCCCTCGTGCTCGTGCTGCTGCTCGGCAAGCGAGTCGGCTGGCCCCGCGACAAGATGCGCCCGCACAACCTGACGCTGACCATGCTCGGCGCCGGCCTGCTCTGGTTCGGCTGGTACGGCTTCAACGTCGGCTCGATCGTCTTCGGCGGTGAGAGCGAGGAGGCCGACATGGCCCAGTTCCTCTCCGAGACCGGCCGCACCTTCGCCAACACCACCCTGGCCACCATGGCCGCCATCCTCGGCTGGCTGGTCGTGGAGCGCGTCCTGCACAAGAAGGCCACCTCGCTCGGCGCGGCCTCCGGCATCGTCGCGGGCCTGGTCGCGATCACCCCGGCCGCCGGCGCGGTCGACATCGAGGGTGCGGTGGCCATCGGCGCCATCGCCGGCGCGGTCTGCGCCTGGGCCGTCGGCCTGAAGTTCAAGGCCGGCTTCGACGACTCCCTCGACGTCGTGGGCGTCCACCTCGTCGGCGGCATCGTCGGCACGGTGCTGATCGGCGTCTTCTCCACCAGCGACGGCGCCGGCGGCGTCGACGGCCTGCTCTACGGCGGCGGCGTCGACTCCCTGGTCGACCAGGTCCTCGGCGTGCTGGTCGCGGTCGCCTACTCCGGCGTGCTGACCGCGGTGATCGCGCTGGCCATCAAGTACACCATCGGGCTGCGCCTGGCCGAGGAGGACGAGGTCGGCGGGATCGACCTGGCCGCCCACGGCGAGTCGGCGTACGACCTGCACACCGGCGTCGGCGGCTCGGGCAACGCCACCAGCGTGCTCGCGCCGAAGACCCAGAAGGAAGGTGTCTGAGCCATGAAGCTCGTGACCGCGGTGATCAAGCCGCACAAGTGGGAGGACGTCCGCGAGGCCCTCGAGACCTTCGGCGTCACCGGCATGACCGTCAGCGAGGTCAGCGGCTACGGCCGGCAGAAGGGCCACACCGAGGTCTACCGCGGCGCGGAGTACGACATCGCGCTGGTGCCCAAGATCCGCATCGAGATCGTCGTCGAGGACGACGACGCCGAGGACGTCGTGGGCATCGTCGTCAAGACCGCCCAGACCGGGCGCATCGGCGACGGCAAGGTCTGGCTGAGCCCCGTCGAGAGCGTGGTGCGCGTGCGCACCGGCGACCGGGACGCAGCCGCACTGTGATCCACCGGACGGGCCCGGCCCCCCTCACGCAGGGGTGCCGGGCCCGTCCCGTCCCGGACCGACCGGCCGACCCGCGGCGCGGGGCCCTCCCCGCCGCCGGGGCCGTCCGGCATGATCGGCCCCACCTTCCCGGCTCCCGCCGGCCCGCCCGACCCAGGAGAGACCCATGAAGCTCGTCACCGCGGTCATCAAGCCGCACAAGTGGGAGGACGTCCGCGTCGCCCTCGAGAGCGTCGGCGTCACCGGCATGACCGTGAGCGAGGTCAGCGGCTACGGCCGGCAGAAGGGCCACACCGAGGTCTACCGCGGCGCGGAGTACGACATCGCGCTGGTGCCCAAGATCCGCCTGGAGATCGTCGTCAACGACACCGACGCCACGACCGTGGTCGACACCATCGTGGCCAGCGCCGCCTCGGGCCGCATCGGCGACGGCAAGGTCTGGGTCTCACCGGTCGAGTCGGTGGTGCGCGTGCGCACCGGTGACAAGGACGACGCAGCCCTCTGACCGTGCCTCCCCACCCCCACGCGCACCCCCACGCGCACCCCCAGCACGCCCAGCACCTCCGCACGAGCCGGCAGCAGGCCCCCGCATGAGCGCCGCCGACCGCGCCCGCCGCACCGCCGGGGCCGACGCGCTCTGCACGAAGGCCTACGAGGCCGCGGGAGGCCAGGACAACGGCACGGCCCTGGTCGCCGTGGGCGGCTACGGCCGCGGCGAGCTCGCCCCGCACTCCGACCTCGACGTCGTGCTGGTCACCGAGGACGGCGTCGACCCCGGTGAGTTGGCCCACCAGCTGTGGTACCCGCTGTGGGACTCCGGCACCACCATCGACCACTCCGTGCGCTCGATGCCGCAGATGCTGGCCGCGGCCGAGGCCGACCTGCGGGTCGCGCTCGGGCTCGTCGACATCCGCCACCTGGCCGGCGACCCGAGCCTGACCCTGAGGCTGCGCACGACCATGCTGGCCCACTGGCGCCGCCGCTCGCGCGAGCGGCTGCCGGCCCTGCACGAGATGGTGCGCTCGCGCCACGAGCGGGTGGGGGAGCTGGCCCACCTGTCGGTGCCCGACCTCAAGGAGGCGGAGGGCGGGCTGCGCGACGCCACCGTGCTCAAGGCCCTGGTCGCGACCTGGCTGGTCGACGTGCCCCACGTCGAGCTCGAGCGCAGCCGCCAGCAGCTGCTCGACGTGCGCGACCTCGTGCAGGACGCCGCCGGACGCGCCACCGACCGGGTCAACCCCGAGACGTGGAGCGAGCTGGCCACCGGTCTCGACCTGCCCGACGCGCGCAGCGCGCAGGTGCACGTGCGCGAGCTCGGGCGGCGCATCACGCACCTCTCGCGCCTGACCTGGCGGCGCGTCGACGACGTGCTGGCACGCCCGGCCCAGGTCGGCGTACGACGCCCGTCGCTGACGCCGGTCGCGCCCGGGGTGGCGCTGGCCGGTCGCGAGATCGTGCTCGACGCCCGCGCCAAGCCCGCCCAGGACCCCGTGCTCCTGCTGCGCGCCGCCGCGGCCGCCGCCGAGATGGACGTCGTGCTGGCCCCGCCCACCGCGGCGCGGCTGGCGCGCGAGTGCCCGCCGCTGCCCGACCCGTGGCCGGCCGAGGCCCGCCAGCAGCTGGTGCGGCTGCTGGCCTCGGGCCGGGGTCTGCTGCCGGTGTGGGAGACCCTCGAGGAGACCGGGGCGCTTACCCGGCTGCTGCCCGAGTGGGAGCGCATCCGGCTGCTGCCGCACGCCTCGGCCATCCACCGCTTCACCGTCGACCGCCACGTGGTCGAGACCTGCATCGAGGCCTCGGCGCTCATCCGTCACGTCGGACGACCCGACGTGCTGATGGTGGCCGCCCTGCTGCACGACATCGGCAAGGGCTCGCTGACCGAGCACAGCGTCGCCGGCGAGCCCCTCGCCCGGACGATCGCGACCCGCATGGGCTTCGCCCCCGACGCCGTCGACCTCATCGCCTCGCTCGTGCGCTGGCACCTGCTGCTCTCGGAGACCGCGACCACCCGCGACCCCGACGACCCGGCCACCGTCGACCGGGTCGCCAGCCGCATCCGCACCACCGAGGCGCTGGCCCTGCTGACCTCGCTCACCGAGGCCGACGCCAAGGCCGCCTCGGCCCCGGCGTGGTCGAGCTGGCGCGCGGGCCTGGTGCTCGACCTGTCGCGCCGGGTGCGCACCGCGATCGACACCGGCCAGAGCCTGCCGGTCGTGGAGACCGACGAGGTCGACATCCCGGAGGCCGTGCGCCGCGGGGCGGTGTCGGTGAGCGTCGAGGCCACCCCCGACGGCTCGCGCGTGACCGTCATCGCCCCCGACCGGGTCGGCCTGCTGGCCGACTTCGCCGCGATGTTCGCCCTGCAGCGCATCGCCGTGCGCGCGGCACGGGTCTGGGCCCAGGACGTCTACGGCGTCTCGGTCTGGGAGGTCGCGCAGAGCGACCTGACCGGGGCCTTCCTGCTGGAGAAGTACGACGCGATCGTCGAGGGCCGGGTCGACCCCGCGGCGCGGCTGACCCCGCCCGACGCCACCACGCTGGCGCCCACGGTGGAGGTGCGGGCCGACGCGTCGGCCTCGGCCACGGTGCTCGAGGTGCGCACCGCGGACCGCCCGGGGGTCGTCTACCTCGTGTGCTCCGCCCTGGCCCGCCTCGACGTCGCGGTGCGCTCGGCCCACGTCGACACCCTCGGGCCGCAGGCGGTCGACGTCTTCTACCTCCAGGAGGCGGGCGCCGGTCAGCTGGCCGAGACCCGTGCCGCGGCGGCGGCGCACGCGGTCAGGGCGACCTTGTCGGGGGAGTCGCGTTAGGCTCGACGCCGACTGCTCGCCCGTTCGACGCCCCCGAGGACACCCTTGTTCGCCACACTCTCCGACCGTCTCGCCGACACCTTCAAGAACCTGCGGGGCAAGGGTCGGCTCTCCGAGGCCGACATCGACGCCACCGCGCGCGAGATCCGCATCGCGCTGCTGGAGGCCGACGTCGCGCTGCCCGTGGTCAAGGAGTTCGTGGGGGCGGTCAAGGACCGTGCCCGCAGCGAGGAGGTCAGCGGTGCGCTGAACCCCGCCCAGCAGATCATCAAGATCGTCAACGAGGAGCTCGTCGCGATCCTGGGCGGCGAGACCCGCCGGCTGCGCTACGCCAAGTCGGGCCCGACCGTCATCATGCTCGCGGGCCTCCAGGGCGCCGGCAAGACGACCCTGGCCGCCAAGCTCGCGCTGTGGCTCAAGGACCAGGGCAAGACCCCGATGCTCGCGGCCTGCGACCTCCAGCGGCCCAACGCCGTCAAGCAGCTGCAGGTCAACGGCGAGCGCGTCGGCGTGCCGGTCTTCGCCCCCGAGCCCGGCAACGGCGTCGGCGACCCCGTGTCGGTGGCCCGGGCCTCGATCGCCGAGGCCCGGCGCACCCTGCACGACGTGGTCATCGTCGACACCGCCGGCCGCCTCGGCATCGACGCCGAGCTGATGCAGCAGGCCTCCGACATCCGCGACGCCGTGCAGCCCGACGAGGTGCTCTTCGTCGTCGACGCGATGATCGGCCAGGACGCCGTGGTCACGGCCCAGGCCTTCCTCCAGGGCGTCGGCTACGACGGCGTCGTGCTCACCAAGCTCGACGGCGACGCCCGCGGTGGCGCGGCCCTGTCGATCGCCTCGATCACCGGCAAGCCGGTCATGTTCGCCTCCAACGGCGAGAAGCTCACCGACTTCGACCTCTTCCACCCCGACCGCATGGCGTCGCGCATCCTCGACATGGGCGACATGATGACCCTGATCGAGCAGGCCGAGAAGACCTTCGACGCCGAGCAGGCGATGAAGGCGGCCGAGAAGCTCTCGGGCCGGGGCGGGCAGTTCACCCTCGACGACTTCCTCCAGCAGATGCAGCAGGTGCGCAAGCTGGGCTCGATGTCGAAGATCATGGGGATGCTGCCCGGGATGGGCCAGTTCCGCGAGCAGCTGGAGAACTTCGACGAGCGCGAGATCGACCGCATCGAGGCGATCATCCGCTCCATGACGCCCGGCGAGCGGGAGAACCCCAAGCTCATCGACGGCTCGCGTCGCGCCCGCATCGCCAAGGGATCGGGGCGCCAGGTCTCCGACGTCAACCAGCTCGTCGACCGCTTCTTCGAGGCGCGCAAGATGATGGAGCAGATGGCGCGCGGTGGCGGCATGCCCGGGATGCCCGGCATGCCGGGGATGCCGGGGATGGGCGGGCCCAAGCGCGGCAAGGCCAAGGCCCAGCCCAAGAAGGGCAAGGGCGCCAAGCGCTCCGGCAACCCCGCGAAGGCCGCCCAGGAGGCCGCGGCCGCCAAGGACAAGGCGGGTGCGGTCAACCCGTTCGCCACCCCGGGCGAGGACGTCGACTACGAGCAGGCGGCCGCGGCCCTCGACCTGCCGAAGGACTTCTCGAAGTTCCTGAAGTGACCGGTCGCGACGTGGTCGGGCCCGCTCCGACCGGCCCCGGGGACGGTCGGCGGCCGTGACCTCCGTGCTCGTCGTCGACGCCGCCAACGTCGTCGGCTCGCGACCCGACGGCTGGTGGAGGGACCGCGCGGGCGCCGCGCGCCGGCTCCACGAGCGGCTGCTGGTGGCCGACACCCCCTACGACCGGATCGTGCTGGTGCTCGAGGGGGCGGCCAAGGGCGGGGTGCGGGCCGGTCGCGACCAGCACGTCACCACCGTGCACGCCCCGCGCGACGGCGACACGACCATCATCGAGCAGACCCGGGTGGCCTGCGAGCGAGGCGACCAGGTCGTCCTCATCAGCGCCGACCACGTGCTGCGCGGGCGCTGCGAGGGCCTGGGCGCCCGGGCGATGAGCCCGTCGTGGCTCCTGGACCAGATCGAGCGCTGAGACCGGGCGGGCCCAGCGGCCCAGCGGCCCGGCGGCCCCAGGCGGGCGCGGCCGAGCCCCTCAGCCGGCCGGTCCCGCGGCCGCCGTGCGCAGCACCGCCGATCAACGTCGGCGACGCCGACCACGACCCGCTCTACGCCTTCGGCCACGGCCTCACGACCCGTCGCTGAGCGGTGACGCCGGGAGGACCTGCGCGCCCGCGACCGGGCGCGCAGGTCCTCGTCGGGGCCCGGTGGGCGCGGTAGCGTCCCGGGCATGGCCGCCCCCAGCGCTCGCCCCCGCTCCTCCGGCTCCGCCCGACCGCCCGTCCTGCGCGTGCGCGGGCCGGTGCTGCCCGGCGACGACGTCTCCCGCGACCTCTACGTCGTCGACGGGCACGTGACCTACGAGCCGCAGCCGGGCGCGGACACCGTCGCCACCGGCTGGGTGCTCCCCGGCCTGGTCGACGCCCACAACCACCTGGGCATGGAGGACCACGGGGCCGTCGACGCGGACGAGGTGGAGCGCCAGGCCCTGCAGGACCGCGACGCCGGGGCGCTCCTGCTGCGCGACTGCGGCTCGCCCGCCGACACCCGCTGGGTGCACGAGCGCGAGGACCTGCCCCGCCTGCTGCGCGCGGGTCGCCACGTGGCACGCACCCGCCGCTACATCCGCCACTACGCCGACGAGGTGGAGCCCGTCGACCTCGTGCCGACCGTCGTGGAGCAGGCCCGCTCCGGCGACGGCTGGGTCAAGCTCGTCGGCGACTGGATCTCGCGCGAGCAGGGCGACCTCGCGCCGTCCTTCCCCGCCTCCGACTTCGCGGCGGCGATCGCCGCCGCCCACGCCGAGGGCGCACGGGTCACCGCCCACTGCTTCGGTCGCGACGTGCTCGACGGGCTCCTCGACGCCGGCATCGACTGCATCGAGCACGGCACCGGGCTGTCGACCGCCCACCTCGAGCGCATGGTCGCCGCGGGCACCGCGCTGGTGCCGACGGTGATGCAGACCGACAAGTTCCCGGAGTTCGCCGACGCGGGGCGGGAGAGGTTCCCGGCGTACGCCGCCACGATGGAGGACCTCCACGCCCGCCGACGCGAGACGCTGCTGAGTGCGCACGAGGCGGGCGTGGCCCTCTTCGTTGGCAGCGACGGGGGCGGGGCGCAGCGCCACGGTCACCTCGCGGGCGAGGTGATGGCCATGGTCGAGATGGGGCTGCCCGCCGCCGACGTCGTCGCGGCGGCCTCCTGGTCGGCCCGTGCCTGGCTCGGGCACCCCTCGGGGCTCGAGGAGGGCGCGCCCGCCGACCTCGTCGTGGTCGAGCGCGACCCCCGCCGCGACCCGTCGGTGCTCTGGGAGCCGAGCCGGGTGGTGCTGCGCGGTCGCGTCGTCGCCTGATCCCGGGGTCGCGCCGGTCCGGCCTACTCCCGCGCGCGGGCCCGGTCGGTGGCCGCCTGCTCCGTCATCGCGCCGGCCGCCTCGTCGATGATGGCGCGCATCGCGTGTTCGGCGCCGGCGCCGTCGCCCGTGCGCACGCAGCGCGCGACCTCGTCGTGCAGCGCGATCGCGGTCGGGTTGGGCCGCGCCGGCATGAGGTCGTGGTGGGTGCGCCCGGCGAGCACCTCCTCGACCAGGCCCGCGAGTGCACGCACCATGTCGTTGCCGCTCGCGTCGAGCAGGGTGCGGTGGAAGGCCACGTCGGCCAGCAGGTAGGCCTCGAGGTCGCCGGTGCGGCCGTGCACCGCCATGTCGGTCGTCGCCTCCGCCATGGCGCGGCACTGCTCCGGGGTGGCGCGGTCGGCGGCCAGGCGCGCCGCGACGGGCTCGAAGCCCTGGCGCAGCTCGCTGATGGCCAGCAGCTGCTCGGTGCGCCCGGAGCCCTCGAGGCGCCAGCGCACCAGCCGGGGGTCGAAGACGTTCCAGTCCGAGGGGTCCTGCACGGTCACGCCCACGCGGCGGCGCGAGACGACCATGCCCATCGACTCCAGGACCCGGACGGCCTCGCGGGCCACCGGGAGCGAGACGCCGTGCTCGCGCCGGATCGCATCGAGCGTGAGGACCTCGCCCGGTGCCACCTCGCCCGACGCCAGCCGGGACCCCAGGGCGTCGAGGGTGTCGACGTGGAGCGCCCCGTGCGGGCGCGCGCCGGGGGCGGGGGCCTCGGCGGGCGGGTCGAGGGGGCTCATGGTGCCCATCCTCCCAGGCGGGCCGGGAGGGGCGGTCCGGAGTGTCGGAGAAAAGAACGCATCTTTGAACCTTCTAATTGCCAATGATCGGATCATTGGTCATAGTGTGCGTGCAGTCACACGATGTGTCGACGGTCACGGCCGTCGCGACGACGGGAGCACGATGCCGGACACGAGCCGCCCCCCGGGACCTCCGGGACCCGCGAGACCCCTGGCCCTGGTGATGGGGGTGTCCGGCTCCGGCAAGTCGACGGTCGGGGCCGCCCTGGCCCGGTGCGCCGGGGTGCCCTTCGCCGACGCCGACGACTTCCACCCGGCGGCCAACATCGCCAAGATGGCCGCGGGGATCGCGCTGGACGACGCCGACCGCGCCCCGTGGCTGGACCTGCTGGCCTCGTGGCTGCGCGAGCACGAGGTCGGCGGGGGAGTGCTGAGCTGCTCCGCCCTGAAGCGGTCCTACCGCGACCGGCTGCGCGACGGGGCCGGTCGTCTGCTCGTCGTCCACCTCGCGGGCAGTCCGGCCGTCATCGCGCGCCGCCAGGCCGCTCGCCCGGGGCACTTCATGCCCGCGTCGCTGCTGGCCTCCCAGTTCGCCACCCTCGAGCCGCTGGCACCCGGTGAGCCGGGCGCCGTGCTCGACGTGGACCGACCGGTCGACGTGCTGGTCGAGCAGGCACTCGCCCTGCTCGCCGGGCCCGTCGCCACCCCGTCCGACCCCACCACCCCCTGGCCCGCCCGGGCCGACAGGAGCTGACCCCATGACCCTCCCGCAGATCCTGCCGCTCGCCGCGGCCGAGCTGGCCGAGCCCGTCGCGGGCGGCGGTCAGCTCGTGCTGGCGGCCCTGGCGGCCATCGCCCTCATCGTCGTCTCGATCACCTGGCTCAAGCTCCACCCGTTCCTCGCCCTGATCGTCGGTGCGCTGGCCGTCGGCATCCTGGCCGGGCAGAACGTCAACGGCGTCATCACGAGCTTCTCCACGGGCTTCGGGTCCACCGCGGCCGGCGTGGGGGCGCTCATCGCCCTGGGCGCGATGTTCGCCAAGCTCCTCGCCGACTCCGGCGGCGCCGACCAGATCGTCGACACGATCGTCGGCAAGGCCTCGCCCCGGGCGCTGCCCTGGGCCATGGCCGGTGTCGGTGCGCTCATCGGGCTGCCGATGTTCTTCGAGATCGGGCTCGTGCTGCTGATGCCGGTGATCTACCTGGTGGCCCGCCGCGCGCAGCTGTCGGTGATCACGATCGGCATCCCCACCCTGGCCGGGCTCTCGGCCATGCACGGCCTGGTGCCGCCGCACCCCGGCCCGCTGGTGGCCATCGACTCCCTCGGCGCCGACCTCGGCACGACGCTGGCGCTCGGCGTGCTCGTGGCCGTGCCGACCGTGGTCGTCGCGGGCCCCCTCTTCGGCAGGCTCGCCGGGCGCTGGGTCGACGTACCGGCCCCGGACCTCTTCGAGGCCGAGGAGCGCACCGACGCCGCCGCCCGGCCGGCCTTCGGCCTGACGGTCGCGACCGTGCTGCTCCCGGTGGTGCTGATGATGGCCAAGGCCCTGGTCGACATCGGCATCGAGGACGAGACCGACACGGTGCGACAGGTCTTCGACGTCGTCGGCAACCCCTTCGCCGCCCTGCTGATCGCCGTGGTCGTGGCGATGTTCACCCTCGGGCGCGGGTCGGGCATGGACCGCGCCGCGATCACGTCCTCGGTGGAGAGCTCGCTGCCGGCCATCGCCGGCATCCTGCTCATCGTGGCCGCCGGCGGTGGGTTCAAGCAGGTGCTCGTCGACACCGGCATCGGCACGCTGCTGGCCGACTGGGCCGGCGACGCCAACGTGTCGGTGCTGCTCCTCGCCTGGGTCCTGGCCGTGCTCATCCGCCTCGCGACCGGCTCGGCCACGGTCGCCACCATCACCGCCTCGGCGCTCATGCTCGGCCTGGTCGAGGGGCTCAGCCAGGGCGAGGTCTCGCTGGTCGTGCTGGCCATCGGCGCGGGCTCGGTGTTCTTCTCCCACGTCAACGACGCCGGCTTCTGGCTGGTCAAGGAGTACTTCGGCCTGAGCGTCGGGCAGACCATCAAGTCGTGGTCGCTGATGGAGACCGTGCTGTCGGTGAGCGGGCTCGTCTTCGTGCTGCTGCTCGGCCTCGTGATCTGACGGGGAGGTTCGACGGGGAGGCCTGCGGGGCGATTTAGCCCACCCGGGGGTCTCTGGCATCATTGCTCGTCGAGTCCTGCGTGCCCGGTCCCTCTCACCCGGTCGCGCGGTGCCCTCGAGGCGATCGGGCCCGGTGTTTCCCCACCTGGTGCACGCTCCCTCACCCACCACGATAAACGAGGAGACACCACAAACGTGGCCGTCAAGATCCGCTTGAAGCGCCTGGGCAAGGTCCGGGTGCCGCAGTACCGCATCGTCGTCGTCGACTCGCGCAAGAAGCGTGACGGTCGAGTGATCGAGGAGATCGGCAAGTACCACCCCAAGGAGGACCCGTCGTACATCGACGTCGTCTCCGACCGGGCGCAGTACTGGCTGGGCGTCGGCGCGCAGCCGACCGAGGCCGTCGAGGCCATCCTCAAGGTCACCGGTGACTGGCAGACCTACAAGGGTCTCCCCGGCACCGAGGGCACGCTGAAGACGAAGGCCGCCAAGCGCGACAAGCTCGACATCTTCAACGAGGCCCTCGCCGAGGCGCACAGCAGCCCCAAGGGCGACGCCGTGACCAAGAAGGCCAGCAAGAAGGCCGACGAGAAGCCCGCCGAGGACAAGCCGGCCGAGGTCCCCGCCGACGAGACCCCCGCGGTCGCCGCCGAGCAGGCCGAGGCCGCCGAGACCCCGGCCGCTGACGCCGAGGCCGAGAAGACCGAGGCCTGAGCGTCGTGCTGGCCGAGGCGCTCGAGCACCTGGTCCGCGGCGTTGTCGACAACCCCGACGACGTCTCGGTCCGCGACAAGCAGCTGCGACGCGGCTCGATCCTCGAGGTCCGGGTCCACCCCGACGACCTCGGCAAGGTGATCGGTCGCGGCGGGCGCACGGCGTCGGCCTTCCGCACCGTCGTGTCGGCCCTGGCCGGTCGCGAGGGTGCACGCGTCGACTTCGTCGACGTCGACCGCCGCCGCTGAGCCCTCCGGGCCAGCAGCGCCGACCGGCAACCGCGTGAACGGGTGCCGCCCCCCGGGGCGGCACCCGTTCGGCATTTCGCACCACCCGCCACCACCGAGAGGACCCGCCGTGCCCCCGTCACCTCCGAGCGCCCCCGGCACGCCCCCGGGCGAGCCCACCATCGAGCTGGTCGTCGGCCGCATCGGCAAGCCCCACGGCATCCGCGGCGAGGTGACCGTCGACGTCCGCACCGACGAGCCCGAGCGCCGCTTCGGCGACGGCGCGGTGCTGCGCGCCGAGGCGCCCCGCGGCTCCTCCTCGCCGCTGCGCTCCGTGAGCGTCGTCCGGACCCGCTGGCACCAGGGCGTGCTCCTCGCGACCTTCGCCGAGCTGCCCGACCGCAACGCCGCCGAGGCCGCCCGCGGACTGCTGCTGCACGCCACGGTGCCGGCCGACGCGACACCCGACGACCCCGACGAGTACTACGACCACCAGCTGGTCGGCCTCGCGGTGCACGACCTCGACGGCACCGAGCTCGGCACGGTCACCGCCCTGGTCCACGGTGGCGCCCAGGACCTGCTGACCGTGCGCACCCCGTCGGGTCGCGAGGGTCTCGTGCCCTTCGTCAAGGCGCTCGTGCCCGAGGTCGACCTCGTCGCGCGACGCGTCGTCGTGGCCGACCGACCGGGGCTCGTCACCCCGCTGCCCGAGGACGCCTGAGCCCGTCGTGCGCCTCGACTACCTCACGATCTTCCCCGACTACCTCGCGCCGCTGTCGCTCTCGCTGCCCGGCAAGGCGGTGGCCAAGGGTCTGATCGAGCTCCACGTGCACGACCTGCGCTCGTGGGCCCACGACCGCCACCGCACCGTCGACGACACGCCGTACGGCGGGGGCGCCGGCATGGTCATGAAGCCCGAGCCCTGGGGTGAGGCGCTCGACGAGGTGCTGGGTGCCGGCGGGCCCGGGCAGGCGCCGGCCACGGTGGTGTTCACGACGCCGTCGGGGGAGCCGATGACCCAGGCCCTGGCCCGCGAGCTGGCCGGTCGCGAGCGCCTGGTGTTCGCCTGCGGACGCTACGAGGGCATCGACCAGCGGGTGCTCGACCACGCCCGCACGGTCGCCGAGGTGCGGGAGGTCTCGCTCGGTGACTACGTGCTCAACGGTGGCGAGGTGGCGGCGCTCGCCATCACCGAGGCGGTCGTGCGACTGCTGCCGGGCTTCATGGGCAACGCCGCCTCGCTGGTCGAGGAGTCGCACGAGGACGGCCTGCTGGAGTACCCCGTCTACACCAAGCCCGCGTCGTGGCGAGGCCTCGACGTGCCGCCCGTGCTCCTCGGCGGCAACCACGGCGCGATCGCGGCCTGGCGCCGCGACCAGGCCGTGCGCCGCACGGCCGAGCGGCGCCCCGACCTGCTGCACGCCAGCGCCGCGGTGAGCGGGGAGTGGGCCGTCGTGCCGGCCGTGCGCGGCGACGCGGCCGAGCTCCTCACCCTCCAGCTGGCGTGCTGGGTGGGCGAGGCGCTGGTCAACGGCGACCTCACCCTCCCTCCGCTGCAGGAGGGCCTCGACGACGTCACGGCCTCGCTGTCGTCGTGGGACACCTACGTCGTGCGCTCGGCCGGGCGTCTCGTCGGGTCGGTGCGGGGAAGGCTCGACGGGCGCACCTGGGAGATCGGGCGTCTGATGGTGGCCCCCGACCTGCGCGGGCGCGGGCTGGGACGCCACCTGCTCGAGCACGCCGAGCGCGTCGCGGCGCCGGAGGCCACGGCGTACCGGCTCTTCACGGGGGCCGCGAGCACCGCCAACCTGCGCCGCTACAAGCGCGCGGGCTACTCGGTGCGCGAGGTGCTCGACGGTCCCTCGGGGCCCGCGGTGCTGACCAAGCCCCGCCGCGGCTGACGCGGGCCGGCCGCTCAGGCTGATTCACCCCCGCCCGCCCGGCTGTGGCAGACTTGCGCACCGGCCAGTCGGCCAAATCCGGATCACCCCGAGGCGCTGCCCAGCAGCCGCCGGCAGGGGGGTCTGCGTCGGGCACCTGCCACAGGGGGAGCACGACGCCGCCGGCCACTCGCACTGCGCCCGACACCTGAACACGCACGACCATCCGACACCGCGGCTGACCTGTGGCACCCGCGAGGAGAACCATGACCAACGTGATTGCCGAGCTCGGCAACTCCCTCAAGCGCGACGACGTCCCGGCCTTCCGCGCCGGCGACACCATCAAGGTCCACGTCAAGGTCGTCGAGGGCAACCGCTCCCGCGTCCAGGTGTTCCAGGGCGTCGTCATCCGCGTCCAGGGCTCCGGCATCGGCCGCACCTTCACCGTGCGCAAGGTGTCCTTCGGCGTCGGCGTCGAGCGCACCTTCCCCCTGAACTCCCCGATCTTCGAGGAGATCGAGATCGTGACCCGCGGTGACGTGCGTCGCGCCAAGCTCTACTACCTGCGCAACCTGCGCGGCAAGAAGGCGAAGATCAAGGAGCGCCGCGAGGCCTGAGCGGTTCTGCTCCCCGCAGCACCACCGGCTTCCTAGACTCACCCGCGTGACCTCACCCGACCGCGACCCCGTGCCCGTCGAGAGCGACGGCACCGCGCACCCGACCGAGACCGGTCGGGGCGCGGAGCCCGACCCGGCCGTCACGGAGTCGCGGTCGCGGTCGTTCCCGGGCGCGCGCGGACCGCGCCGGGAGCGCTCGCTGCCGTTCGGGGTCGAGACGCTGGTGCTGCTCGCCGTCGCGGTGGGTCTGGCGGTGCTGGTGAAGACCTTCCTCCTGCAGGTCTTCTACATCCCCTCGGAGTCGATGGAGCCCGGCCTGGTCGAGAACGACCGGATCGTCGTGCAGAAGGTCTCCTACTGGGGCGGTGGCACCCCCGAGCGCGGGGACGTCGTGGTCTTCCAGGACCCCGGCGACTGGCTGGGCGAGGAGGAGACGCGCACCGCGAGCAACCCGGTCACCAAGGGCCTCGACGCGCTCGGCCTCTACCCCGGTGGCGGCCACCTCGTGAAGCGCGTCGTCGGCGTCGCGGGCGACACCATCGTGTGCTGCGACGAGGCCGGGCGGATCAGCGTCAACGGCCTGCCCATGGAGGAGGACGCCTACGTCCTCGACGAGAAGAACATCAAGTGCCGCGGGCCGATGCTCGGCGACTGCGACTGGCAGGCGGGACCCGTGCCGGAGGGCACCGTCTTCGTGATGGGCGACAACCGCGGCCACTCCGCCGACTCCAGCTTCCAGATGTGCGCCGAGGGCGACACCGCCTGCGTGCCGGGCGACGAGTTCGTGCCGGTCGACGACATCGTCGGCAAGGTGATGGCCGTCTTCTGGCCCGTCGGGCACGCCGGGCTGCTCGATCGCCCCGACGTCTTCGCGGACGTGCCCGACCCGTCGTGAGCCTGCTCCCGCGCGGTGCCACGGTCCGGCGCGACGCCGGGCTCTACGGCTACGAGCGCGCCCTGCGGCGCCACGGCATCGAGACCGTGGCCGGGGTCGACGAGGCCGGGCGCGGCGCCTGCGCCGGCCCGCTCGTGGCCGGGGCCTGCATCCTGCCCGCCGGTCGGGCGGGGATCGTTCCGGGACTGGCCGACTCCAAGCTGCTGACCGAGCGGGCCCGCGAGCGGTGCTACGACCAGGTCGTGCGGCGTGCCCTCGCCTGGTCGGTCGTCGTGGTCTCGCAGGAGGAGTGCGACCGCCTCGGCATGCACGTCGCCAACATCGAGGCGCTGCGCCGTGCGGTGGCCCTGCTCGACGTGGCCCCCGACTACGTGCTCACCGACGGCTTCCCCGTCGACGGCCTCGGCGCGCCGGGGCTGGCGGTCTGGAAGGGCGACCGGGTGGCCGCCTGCATCTCCGCGGCCTCGGTGCTGGCCAAGGTGACCCGCGACCGGATCATGACCGAGCTGCACGAGCAGTGGCCGGCCTACGACTTCGCCACCCACAAGGGCTACATCACCGAGACCCACACCGCGGCGCTGCGCGAGCACGGCCCCTCGCCGGTGCACCGGATGCGCTTCGTCAACGTCCGCCGCGCCGCGGGTCTGGAGCCCCCCGCGGGCTCAGAGCCGCTCGGGCAGCCCGAAGCGGGTCTGCACCCCGGTCGAGAACAGCACCGAGTCGGGCGCTGACCCGCTCACCCCGGGGAGCCCGGCCGCGGCGACCAGCTCGTCGTCGAGGGCGCTCACCCGGGCGCGGCGCAAGGGCCACGGGCCGTGGGTGTTGGGCACCCACAGCGTGCGCCCCAGCACGCTGGTGTGCAGCCCGAAGCGGGCGGTGAGGAAGAGGTCGAGGGGGTCGGGCTCGGCGACCGGCTCGCCCACCTCGATCTCGAGGCGACTGCGCGCGCGGCCGCGGGCGCGGCGTACGGAGTCGTAGCGGACGCGGGCGCCGGTGACGTCGGCGTCGTGGGGGAGCGCGGCCGGGTCCATCCTCATGCCGGCCCAGCGGTAGGGCACGTTGAAGGTGAGGTTGGCGCCGGCGACCACCGCGAGCCGCTCGGCCTCGAGGGAGCGGAAGACCACGCCGTGACGGCCGCGGTCGTCGGTGGAGTAGAGCCTGACGTTGGTCTCGAGGAAGGTGCCGAACCACGGCGCCGTGCTGCGCCGCCCGAAGCCCGCCTCCACCATCCGGAAGGGGATGAGGCCGACCCAGGCGCTGCCGTCGTACAGGTCGGGGCGCACCCCCGGTGGGAGCAGCGGTGCCACCCGGTCGGGATCGACGCGCCAGTGGACGAAGGTGATGTCGCGCCACCACTGGTTCATGATCGGGCGGCCCGGCAGCGGGGGCCCCTGGGCCTCGACGGGCCGCCCCGGGCCTGGGGGCACTCGGGTGTCGCTCACGTGTCTACGATGCCAGTGCGCACGGCCCGCGACCCCACCCCTCGGGCCCGCCCGCACCGACGACGAGGAGAGCGATGAGCGCCGAGGATCTCGAGAAGTACGAGACCGAGATGGAGCTGACCCTCTACCGCGAGTACCGCGACGTCGTGGGCATCTTCAAGTACGTCGTCGAGACCGATCGGCGCTTCTACTTGTGCAACCAGGTCGACGTGAAGGCGCGCACCGAGGCCGGCGACGTCTTCTTCGAGGTGTCGATGAGCGACGCCTGGGTCTGGGACATGTACCGCCCCGCCCGCTTCGCCAAGAACGTGAAGGTGCTGACGTTCAAGGACGTCAACGTCGAGGAGCTCAGTCCTTCGGACATGGATCTGCCCGAGAAGTAGTCCTTTCGGGCCATCTGCCCCCAGCTGGCCGCGCGCCCCTGAGCGCCTTCCCTAGCCTCGCTCGTGGAGCTCGGGGGCTGCTGTGCGGGGTGAGGGAGACATGGGTCTGCGACAGGGACGCGACCGCGAACGGGGCGCGGCCGCGGTCGAGTTCGCCCTCGTGGCACCGCTGCTGCTGCTGCTCGTCTTCGGCATCATCACCTACGGCTACATGCTGAGCTTCCGCCAGGCGATCAGCCAGGGTGCGGCCGAGGGCGCCCGCGCGGCCGCCGTCGGCGCCCAGGCCTTCAACACCACCCAGGAGGCCTCGCGTCGCACGGCGGCCCTGGCGAGCGTGAACGAGGCGCTCCAGAGCTACGGCGTCTCCTGCAGCTCCGGTGCCACCTGCACGGTCACCTTCACCACCTGCGGCAGCGCCCGCTGCGTGCAGGTGCTGGTGTCCTACCCCTACGCCGCCCAGCCGCTGACCCCCAAGCTCCCGCTCGTGCCGCTGCCGCAGACGCTGAGCTACACCGCGACGGCGAGGGTGAGCTGATGCTGCGGGGCACCTGGTGCGTCCACCGTGACGATCGCGGCCAGCGCGGCGCCGTCGCGGTCTTCCTCGCGGTCACCATCGCCCTGCTGCTCGCCGTGGCCGCGCTCGCCGTCGACCTCGGCACCCAGCGCGTCGTGCGCCGTGACATGCAGGCCATCGCCGACGTCGTCGCGCTCGACATGGCCCGTGAGATCGACGGCCGCTCCCAGGCCCAGCTGGCCGCGCTGGTGACCACCTCGTCCACCTCGCTGCTGAGCCAGAGCGTCGCCCGCAACAGCACCACCCTCGGCGACGACCTCGTCGTGACCGCCGACTGGGGATCGTGGAACGGCACGACCTGGAACACGACCGCCGAGCCGCCCACCGCCGTCAAGGTCGTGGCCAGCGCGAGCACCGACTTCGCCTTCGCCGCCGGCTCGGGCAGCGCGACGCGCACGGCGTACGCCACCTCGACGACGACCGCCTGCCACGCCCTGGGGTCCTACGCCGCGGCGGTGCGCAGCGACGACTCGGCCCTGCTCGCCCCGCTCAACAGCCTGCTGGGGGTCAACCTCACGCTGGTCGGCTACCAGGGCATCGCCAACACCGAGGTGAGCCTGGCCCAGCTGGCCGCGACCGCCGTGCTCGGCACCGAGACCGAGCTGCTCACCGCGCCGGTGGCCTTCGGCGACCTGGTCAAGGGCACCATCGACGTGCTCAACAAGGAGAAGCCGGCCGGCTACAGCGCGGCCGTCAGCGCCCTCGGCTCCTTCCTGGCCGTCGCCGGCAGCGTGCCGGCGGTGCGGCTGGGCTCGCTGCTCAACATCTCCCCGACCGACAGCGCCGCCCTGGAGACCGGGCTCAACGTGCTCGACCTGATCGCGGGCTCGGTCGGCGTCGCCACCGGCCAGCACGCCGTGGCCATCCCCAACCTCCAGGCCCAAGTGCCGGGCCTCGGCAGCCAGGTGACCGGCGGGATCTTCGTGCAGCAGGGCAGGCAGACCGCCTGCGGCGCGCCCAACTCGGCCGAGGCGCGCGCGGCCACCAGCCAGATCTCCGGCGACCTGGGCCTGACCTTCGTCAACCTCCCGAGCATGAACCTCAACCTCGGCCTGGTGAAGGGCACCCTGCAGACCCCCAAGGCCACCGGGAGCGTGCACCTCAAGCTCGGCAACGCCACCTCCCAGCTCGTCGACCCACCCCAGGTCCACTGCGGCAACGGCACCACGACCGACCCTTCGACCTTCTCCGTGGCCGTGGCCAGCGGGCTCGCGGAGTACAGCCTCACGGTCGACCTCGAGGTCAAGGGCACCCTCAAGCTCGAGCTGCTGCTGACCTCGGTCGACGTGGCGGTCGACGTGGGGGTCAGGCTGACCATGAGCAGCCCCGCCCCGGCCGCGACCAGCACCGTCTCACTGGCGCTGCCTCCCAACGACGTCACGCCGAAGTCGACCGGCGGCACCGTCAACGTGCTCAGCTCGGTGGTGCCCACCATCACCTCCTCCTCCATCACCGCCGCCGGCCTGACCCTCAACGCCAGCCAGATCACCTCCGTCACCACGGCGGTGCTCGACGGGCTCACCAACGGGCCCAACGCCTTCGTCAACAAGACCCTCACCCCGCTGGCCGGCAACCTCGACAGCCAGCTCGTCGGCCCGGTCGCCAGGCTCCTGGGCGTGCGGGTGGGTGGCGCCGACGTGTTCGCCCTCGAGGCGGTGTGCAGCCTCCCCGCGCTGCGCGGCTGAGCCGGTCGCCGTCCTCGGGCGGGACGCGGGCCGTGGTGGATCTGTTACCGATCTGAGGATCTCGCGTTGATTTTACCGAGCGAGCGCTCAGCACGGGTTCAGCCCGACCGATGCTCCTTGTCGCTGACGCGCGTCCACCGGGGGACCTGAGCAGCGCTCCCGAGAGGTGACCGGCTGTGGGCACGAGGCGAGCGGCACCGCAGCGCTCCGAGCGGGGCGCGACCGTCGTCGAGTTCGCCCTGCTCATGCCGGTGCTCTTCCTGCTGCTCTTCGGGATCATCCAGTACGGCCTGTACTTCTGGGCCATGCAGGGCGGCAGCGACATCGCCCGCAACGCCGCCCGGATGGCGGCCGTCGGCGACCCCGCGACCTGCGCCGCCTACCGCACCGCCGTCGCCGCCGACATCCAGGGCCTCACCGGGTCGGGCTCCACCGCGACCGTGCGGCGCAGCTACGCCACCGCGCTGCCGAGCCAGGTGCAGGTGGGCGACGTGGTCACGGTGACGGTGCAGTTCGACAGCTTCGACCTGCAGCTGCCGATCCTGCCCTTCGTCGACGACGGGGAGGTCAACGCCACCGCCGAGGCGCGCGTCGAGTTCGTGCCGCGCCAGCCCGAGGCGTGCCCGTGACCGGGTGGTGTTGCGCCCGCCCCGCCGCTCCCCGGGCGGCGGGGCGCTGCCGGCGTACGCGGGACGAGGGCGGGGCCATGGCGGTGATGATCGCCGTGATGGCCGTCGTGCTCTTCGGGGTGTCCGCGCTCGCGGTCGACCTCGGCAACGCCTGGTCCCGGGGGCGCGCGGTGCAGAAGCAGGCCGACGTCACGGCGACCAGCGCCGGGTGGCGCCTGCCGATGAGGGTGTCGGTGCCGGCGGCCGCGCCCGCGGCGATCGCGGCCGACGCGGCCCGTTACCTCAACGCCAACCGCGCCCCCGGCCAGCCGGTCGCCACCGGGTCGGCCCTGCTCGACGGCCAGCGCGCCAACGGAGAGGTGTCCTTCGAGCACGCCGACGGCACGGCCTGCACCGACGTCTGCGTGCAGATGGAGGTCGTGGCGCCGGCCGCCCACGTCGAGTTCGGCCTCGCCGGCGTGCTCGGCCGGACGGCCGTCGACGTGCAGCGGGTCGCGACGGTCAGGGTGGTCTCGCCGCTGCCGTCGCCCGCCGACATGGTGCCCTTCTGGCTGCCCGACGGGTGCGCCCTCGGCCCGGCCGCCGCCGACACCACCGGCGGCAACTCGCTCGCCGCGACCACGACCACGACCGTCGCCCCCAGCCCGACGCCCAGCCCGACGCCCAGCCCGACGCCCAGCCCGACGCCCAGCCCGACGCCCACAGCCACGGCAGGCGCCACGGGCAGCCCGACCGCGACGGCGAGCCCGAGCGCCACGACCACGACCGCGACCACGACCACGGTGGCCTCACCCGGCATCCCGGTGGGGTCCCACCGGATCACCAGCCCCCGCACCCTGAGCGTCACGGTCGGGCAGCAGCTCAGCGTCTCCCAGCTCCAGGTCGACTCCATCCCCAGCAACACCGACCGTGCCTCGATCCGGTTCTACTCACCCGACGGCTCCACCTACGTCGACTACGCCGCCCAGGACGTCGGCAAGACCAACCCGCTGGTCGTGCCGACCTTCACCGTGGGCGGCGAGGTGTCGGCCACCCCGGGCACGTGGCGGGTCTACGCCCTGATCCAGGCGAAGGGCAACGCCCGGCTGGAGATCTCCGCCAACCACCTCGACTACGTGGTGGTCGGCCCGTCGCCCTCGCCGACCCCCACCCCCAGCCCGACCCCGACGGCGAGCCCGACCCCGACGGCGAGCCCGACCCCGACGGCGAGCCCGAGCCCGTCCCCGAGCGCCGGGCCCTCGCCCACCCAGAGCTCGTCCCCGACGGCGACGCCGACCCCGACACCCGAGCCGGCGCCGTCGCCGACCGGGGTGCCCGTGGGCTGCGTGGGTCAGGACCGCGGCAACTTCGGCCAGCTCGACAGCCCCCGGCGCGACGGCCTCACGGGGCAGCGACGGCTCGCGGCCAACATCGCCGGCGGGCTCGACCACCAGCTGGTGCCCTACTCCTTCGCCGTGGGCCAGACCGTCACCAAGGAGTGCGGCAGCGGCTCCTCCTGGATCAGCGGAGCCGCGCCCGACGACCAGCCCCTCGACGGCCGCAACTGCATCCTCGGCGACACCGGCAACGACGGTCCGGCCCTCTACGACGGCTTCGTCAGCGGCACGGGGTCGAGGCCGGGGCGCCTCGACGTGCGCAACGGCGCCACCACCTGCCCGGGTCGCGGCGACCTCGTCGTCGGCAGCGTGCGGCTCAACAACGACGTGCTCTCCTGCTTCCTGCGCAACGGCGCGACGCTCGACTCGCTGACCCGCACGGGGGTGTCGGCCACGATGCTCGCGCCGGAGGTCGTCGACTCGCCCCGGCTCGTGTGGCTCCCGGTGGTCTACGCCACCGACCGGGCCCAGAAGCGCTTCCAGCCGATCCTGGACTTCGTGCCCGGCTTCCTCACCGACGAGACCCAGAGCAGCGCCGCCTCGGCCTCCAACGGCCTGGCGATCAACGGCAACTCGGTCAAGGCGCTCCAGGTCTTCGTCTTCGACAAGGCGGCCCTCCCGGTCGACGCGCAGGCGCCCACGGTGGCCTACGACGCCGACCTCGGGCCCAGCATCGTGCGCCTCGTCGGCTGAGCCGACGCGACGTCCGGCCCGGGCCGGACCACGAGTCGTCCACAGACGCGCGCGACCGGAACGTCCTCCACACCCTCCTGCAGCGGCACCCCACGCACCGGCGATCCGGAGGAGCCTCCTTCCCAGGAGGTCCCATGACGACGACGGCAGGATCACGACAGGCCCTGGGTGCCTACGGCGAGGCGCTCGCCGAGCGTCACCTCGTGGCGCAGGGGATGACGGTGCTCGCACGCAACTGGCGCTGCCCGGCAGGAGAGATCGACCTCGTCCTGCGCGACGGCGACGTCCTGGTGGTCTGCGAGGTCAAGACCCGCAGCAGCCTGGGCCGTGGCACGCCGCACGAGGCGGTCACCGACGCCAAGCTCGACCGGTTGCTGCGCCTCGGCGAGGCGTGGCGGGTGGAGCAGGGGTTGGGGCGCGTCGAGCTCCGCATCGACCTGGTGGCGGTGCTGCGGCCCCGCCAGGGCGCCTCGACGATCGACCACGTGCGGGGGCTGGTCTGATGAGCACGGCGACCGCGCGGTCGGTGTCCCTGCACGGCGCCCTGGGGCACCTCATCGACGTCCAGACCGACGTGTCACCCGGCCAGGTGGGGCTCACGCTCGTCGGCCGACCCGACGCCTCGCTCAACGAGTCGCGCGACCGCTGCCGCATGGCCGTCATCAACGGCGGCTTCGAGTGGCCCTCCACCAAGCGCATCACGATCCTGCTGTCCCCGGCCGACCTGCTCAAGCGCGGGACGCACTTCGACCTGGCCATCGCCGTGTCGGTGCTCGCTGCCGACGGCACGGTGCCGAAAGCCGCACTCGACGGGGTCGTGCTCATCGGCGAGCTCACCCTCGACGGCAACCTGCGCGGCGTGCACGGGGTCCTCCCGATGGTGCTGGCGGCCGCGGCGCGGGGGGTGCGCCGGGTCTTCGTGCCCGAGCCGCAGGCGCACGAGGCCGCGATGGTGCCCGACATGGAGGTCCTCGGGGTGCGGTCGCTGGGTCAGGTGGTCGCCGAGCTCCGCGGTGACGAGGTGCCCTGGGCGCCTCCGGTGGCCTCGGCGAGCGGGAGCCGTCTGCTCGCCTGGCGCGGCGACGAGCGCCGCGAGGAGGGCGACTTCGCCGACCTGCTGGGTCTCGAGGACACCCGCTTCGCCGTCGAGGTCGCCGCCGCGGGTGGCCACCACCTGATGCTGGAGGGGCCCAAGGGGGCCGGCAAGACCAGCATCGCCGAGCGCATCCCGACCATCCTCCCCGACCTCACCGGCTCGGAGTCCCTCGAGCTCACCGCGATCCACTCCCTGGCCGGGGTGCTGGAGCCGGGCGCGGGCATGGTGGTCCGGCCTCCCTTCAGCGCCCCCCACCACGACGCCAGCAAGGCCAGCCTGATCGGCGGCGGCAGCGGCGCGGTGCGGCCCGGCGAGCTGAGCCGGACCCACCTCGGGGTCCTGTTCCTCGACGAGTTCCCGCTCTTCCACAGCGACGTCATCGACGCGCTACGGCAGCCGCTCGAGAGCGGCGACGTCACCGTGGCGCGCCGCGAGGAGTCGGTCACGCTGCCGGCGCGGGCCATGGTGGTGCTCGCCTGCAACCCCTGCCCCTGCGGCGAGTACGCCCCGCGGTCGGGCTCGATGAGCTGCGGGTGCACCGAGCGCAAGCGTCGCGACTACCGCGCCCGCATCACCGGTCCCATCGCCGACCGCATCGACGTCGTGCGCTACGTCGAGCCCCTGGCCCCGCACGACCAGCGCGACGTGTTCAGCCGTGCCGAGCCCTCCGAGGTGGTGCGGCGCCGGGTGTCTCTGGCCCGTCGCCGCCAGGCCGACCGCTACGCCGGGTGCAGCTGGCGGCTCAACGCCCACACCCCGGGCCCGCAGCTGCGTGACCGGTGGCGGTTGGACGCCGACGCCCAGCGGGTGGTCGACGATCAGGTCTACGCCGGCCAGCTGACCGGGCGCGGTGCGGTGAGGGTCAACCGCCTCGCCTGGACCGTCCTCGACCTCCTGCCCGACGAGCGGGCCCGACCGGGGCTCGACGAGGTCGAGGTGGCGCTGCGGCTGCGCCGGGGCGAGCCGCTGCTGTCCTCGACGCTCCGGCGCGCCGGATGAGCCGGCGACCCACCGGGTCGGCGCCACGGGTCGGGCTCGCTGACCGGCTGGCCCGCGTCGCGCTGAGCAGGCTCGCCGAGCCGGGCGACCTGCGGATGAACACCCTGGTCACCGATCTCGGACCCGTCGCCGTCCACGAGCACCTCACCTCCCAGCACGACCTGCACGGCCTGCTCGACGACGTCGGGCAGCGGCTGGAGGCCCTCGATCCCGAGCGGGAGCTCGTGCAGGCCGAGGAGCGGGGGATCCGTTTCGTCGTGCCAGGCGACCCCGAGTGGCCCGCGGGCCTCGACGACCTGCGGTCGGCCGACCCGCTCCACGACCGCGGCGGCGTGCCGATCGGACTGTGGGTGCGCGGGCCCCTGCGTCTCGACGAGCTCGCCGGGGGAGTGGCGGTGGTCGGCTCGCGCTCGTCGACGACCTACGGCGAGAGCGTCGCGCGTGACGTCGCCGCCCGGGTGTCGCTCACCGGGCTCACCGCGGTCTCGGGGGCGGCCTTCGGCATCGACCAGGCGGCCCACCGCGGGGCGCTCGCCTCGGGTGCGCCGACCGCGGCGGTCCTCGCGTGCGGTGCCGACCGGAGCTACCCCGCCGCCCACTCGACCCTGCTGGACCACATCGCCGCCGTCGGCGCGGTGGTCTCGGAGACGGCACCGGGACTGCCGCCCACCCGCATCCGCTTCCTCAGCCGCAACCGGCTCATCGCCGCGCTGACCTGCGGCACCGTCGTCGTCGAGGCGGCCGCCCGCAGCGGCGCCCTCAACACCGCCAACTGGGCCGGCCGGCTCCACCGGGTCGTGATGGGGGTGCCGGGACCCGTGACCAGCGCGCCGTCGCAGGGCGTCCACCAGCTCCTGCGCTCCGGTGCCGCGGCACTGGTGACGGGCGGGGCCGACGTCCTCGAGCTCGTGGGAGCCAGCGGCGAGCACCTGGTCGAGGAGCCCCGCGGCCCGGTGCGCCGTCGCGACCGCCTCAGCCGGCGCGACCAGCAGGTCCTCGACGGGGTGCCGGTCGCGCGCGCCGCGCCCGCCGACTCCGTGGCCCGGGCCGCGGGGCTCGGGCTCCTCGAGGTGCAGTCGGCCCTGAGCCGCCTGCACCGCGCGGGGCTCGTGGAGCACGGTGAGGAGGGCTGGCGGCTCGCCGCCCTGGCTCACGACTGAGCAGGCCCGCCCGGCCTAGCATCGCCGGATGAGCACCCCGGCGCCGGACGACAGAGCAGCCGCCGTCGCCGCGTCGCCGGGCACGGGTGGGCCGGCTGACGACGGGCGGTCGGCCGAGCCCACCGAGCCCACCGAGCCCACCGACACGCTGCCGCCGGAGATGAGCCGCGTCCTGGCCGACTACGAGCGGCACCTCGCCGTCGAGCGCGACCTGAGCCCCCACAGCGTCCGCGCCTACCTCGCCGACGTCGCCGGCCTCCTCGAGCACGCCCGTCGCCTCGGCCACACCGACGTCGGCACCCTCGACCTCCGCACGCTGCGCAGCTGGCTGGCCAAGCAGCAGACGATGGGACTCTCCCGCACGACCCTCGCCCGCCGGGCGACCGCTGCGCGCGTGCTCACCGCCTGGCTCGCCCGCACCGGGCGGGCCCCCCAGGACGTCGGCGCCAGCCTCGCCAGCCCCCGGGCCCACCGGACCCTGCCCCCGGTCCTGCGCGCCGACGAGGCGGCCGACCTGATCCGGGCCGCGAGCGAGCTGGCCGACGACGGCAGCCCCGTGGGCCTGCGCGACGTCGCGATGCTCGAGCTGCTCTACGCCACGGGCGTCCGGGTCGGCGAGCTCGTCGGCCTCGACGTCGACGACGTCGACCGCGAGCGCAACGTCGTGCGGGTGCTCGGCAAGGGCCGCAAGGAGCGCACGGTCCCCTTCGGCCGGCCCGCCGCCCGCGCGGTCGACTTCTGGGTCCGGCACGGGCGACCGGCCCTCGTGCGCGCCGGGTCGGGCCCTGCGCTGTTCGTCGGCGTCAGAGGTGGTCGCATCGACCAGCGCGCCGTGCGGACCCTCGTGCACCGACGCATCGCGGACGTGCCCGGAGCCCCCGACATCGGACCCCACGGCCTGCGTCACACCGCGGCGACCCACCTGCTCGAGGGTGGCGCCGACCTGCGCTCGGTGCAGGAGCTGCTGGGCCACGCCTCCCTGGCCACGACGCAGCTCTACACGCACGTCACGACCGACCGCCTGCGCCGGGCCTACCAGCAGGCCCACCCCCGCGCCTAGGCCCACCGGGTGGCGCCTGCGCCGTGAGCCACCCGGGCCGTGAGCACCGCTGCCCGCGCCGCGGCACGGGTCGTCGAGCCGTCCGGGGCGACAGCACCGGTCGTGCGTCAGCCCCTCGGCCCCTCGGCCCCTCGGTCCACCAGCCCCAGCCACGGAGCCCACGGGACCCAGGCCACCCATGCGCCCCGGGGGAGCGGGGGCGCCCACGGCACCGGCGACGTCGCCGCCGGACCGGCCGGGCGCGGCCGGACCGCTCCCGCCCCGCCCGACCCCAGGGGGAGCAGGCGCACGGGCCCGGCCCCCACCAGGCGCAGGGGGTCGAGGTAGGTGTCGGGATCCGCGATCCACCCCCAGTGCAGGCAGGAGCGGGGCGCGCAGTGCGAGCCGCCGACCTGCAAGGCCCCGATCTCCTCACCGCCGGAGACGGTCGAGCCCACCGCGGCGGTCCCGGCCACCGGCTCGTAGGTGGTGCGGGTGGCGCCGTGGTCGACCACGACCACGCCGCGGCCCGCGATGGTGCCGGAGAAGGAGACCGTGCCCGGCAGCGCCGCCCTCACCGCCTGGCCCGGCCGGCCGAGCAGGTCGACCCCTCGGTGGCCCGGCGCCCACGGTGAGGCCGGCGCGTCGAAGCGCGCCGTCACCTCCGGAGGCGGGAGCAGGGGCCAGGTGCCCACCGGGTCCTCCCCGGCGCTGGCCGGCGCGACGACGCCGAGCAGCGACGCCAGCGTGAGTCCCGCGCCCGCCAGGAGCCGCCTCCGTGCCCGAGCGGAACCCGGCGGGCCGGCCGAGCCGGTCCCGGTGGTCCGGGGCGTCACGGCACGGACGGGGAGGGTCGGCGGGTGACGGCGCATGACCCCAGGCTCGAGGACCGTCGGGTGGACCGGGGAGGAGCGGGCGCACGGTGTGGAGGGGGCGCGGCGTCGCGCCGCCTGGGGGCGACTCGTGGGTCGTCGGATTGGGCTGCTGCGGCGGCCAGCGCGTAGGCTGGAGAGTGCGATCAGTGCGGCATGTCCGCAGTGGTCGACTTCGCACGTCGGCAGACCGCGTCGACCGCCCTCACCGGGGTGGTCGGTCTCCCGTGGGCGACGACCCTCGGTCCTGTGGCTCCCACTGCGCAGGTCGGGTCGCGTGCCGGCGTCAGGGCTCCCAGCACCCGCTGGGGGCGAACAACCGAGAACACGACCGGCCTCGAGCGCCGGTGCGTCCTCCCCGCCCCCGGGCGGAGGGCAAGGACGCACGCACGGGCTTGCGGCCACACAGGAGAAACCACACCATGGCAGTCGTCACCATGCGCCAGCTCCTCGAGAGCGGCGTCCACTTCGGGCACCAGACCCGTCGCTGGAACCCCAAGATGAAGCGCTTCATCATGACCGAGCGCAACGGCATCTACATCATCGACCTGCAGCAGTCGCTGGCCTACATCGACCGCTCCTACGCCTTCATCAAGGAGACCGTCTCGAAGGGCGGCACCGTGATGTTCGTGGGCACCAAGAAGCAGGCCCAGGAGGCGATCGCCGAGCAGGCGACCCGCGTCGGGATGCCCTACGTCAACCAGCGGTGGCTGGGCGGCATGCTCACCAATTTCCAGACGGTGCACCAGCGGATCAACCGTCTCAAGGAGCTCGACGAGCTCGACTTCGACAACGTCGCGGGCTCCGGTCGCACCAAGAAGGAGCTCCTGCAGATGAAGCGGGAGCGCGACAAGCTCGAGAAGACCCTGGGCGGCATCCGCGAGATGGGTCGCACCCCGTCGGCCGTGTGGATCGTCGACACCAAGAAGGAGCACCTCGCCGTCGAGGAGGCCCGCAAGCTCCGGATCCCGATCATCGGCATCCTGGACACCAACTGCGACCCCGACGAGGTCGACTTCCCGATCCCGGGCAACGACGACGCCATCCGCGCCGTCGGTCTGCTGACCCGCGTGGTCGCCGACGCCGTGGCCGAGGGCCTCATCGCCCGCTCCGGCGCCAAGACCGGGTCCGAGAGCGCCACCGCCGAGGAGCCGCTGGCCGAGTGGGAGCGCGAGCTCCTGGCCGGCGACGCCGAGAAGGCCGCCGAGACCGCCACCGCCTCCGACGCCACCGCGGAGGCCCCGGCCTCCGAGGCGACCGGTGCGTCCTCCGAGGGCGCCGAGTCCGCCGAGGTCGCCGCGTCGGCCGAGCCGGCCGCCGAGGCCCCCGCCGAGACCGAGACCGCCGAGGCCCCCGCGGCCGACGAGGCCAAGGCCTGATCCTGCTCCAGCCGTGACCACCGTCCGCGAGCGACGCTCGCGGACGGTGGCACGCCCGGACACCTCCCACTCACACAGAACCGAGGGACGAAGCACATGGCGAACATCTCCGCCGCGGACGTCAAGAAGCTCCGCGAGACCAGCGGCGCCGGCATGATGGACTGCAAGAAGGCGCTGACCGAGGCCGAGGGCGACTTCGACAAGGCCGTCGAGATCCTGCGCATCAAGGGTGGCAAGAAGATGGCCGAGCGCGCCGCCGAGCGCGAGGCCACCGCCGGCCTGGTCGCCACCTCCGGTGGTGCCCTCGTCGAGCTGCGCTGCGAGACCGACTTCGTCGCCAAGGGCGACGCCTTCGTCTCCGCCGCCCAGCGCATCGCCGACGCCGCCGACCAGGCCAAGGCCGTCGACGCCGAGGCGCTCAAGGCCGTCCCGCTCGACGGCAAGACCGTCGGCGAGGTCGTGGACGACCTGGCCGTCTCCATCGGCGAGAAGATCGAGCTGGGTCGTGTGGCCTACTTCGAGGGCCCCGTCGTGGTCTACATGCACAAGCGTGCCGCCGACCTCCCGCCGGCCGTGGGCGTCCTCGTCGAGTACGACGGCGACGAGACCGCCGCCAAGGGTGCCGCCATGCAGGTCGCCGCCATGCGCCCGCAGTACCTCACCCGCGACGAGGTCCCCGCCGACGTCGTTGCCAAGGAGCGCGAGATCGCCGAGGCGACCTCGCGCGAGGAGGGCAAGCCGGAGCAGGCCATCGCCAAGATCACCGAGGGTCGCCTCAACGGCTTCTTCAAGGACGTCGTGCTGCTCGAGCAGCCCTCGGTCACCGAGAACAAGAAGTCGGTCAAGGCCGTCCTGGACGAGGCCGGCACCACGCTGAAGCGCTTCGCCCGCTTCGAGGTCGGGGCCTGATCGCCACGACCCGTTCCGGCGTCATCCACTAGGTTGGCGCCACACGCTCGACGAGGAGGCCGGCCGACGATGACTCAGACCCTGATCATCGCCGCCGGCCTCCTCGCTGTGCACCCCCCGACCCGCTCTCGAAGGGACCGTCCGTGACCGGATACAAGCGTGTGCTCCTCAAGCTCTCCGGCGAGGTGTTCGGCGGCGGCAACGTCGGCATCGACCCCGACGTGGTGCAGGGCATCGCCAAGGAGATCGCCGCCGTGGCCGAGGCGGGCGTGCAGATCGCCGTCGTCACCGGCGGCGGCAACTTCTTCCGCGGCGCCGAGCTCCAGCAGCGGGGCATGGACCGTGTGCGGGCCGACTACATGGGCATGCTCGGGATCGTCATGAACTGCCTGGCGCTGCAGGACTTCCTGGAGAAGATGGGCGTCGAGACCCGGGTGCAGACCGCCATCACCATGGGTCAGGTCGCCGAGCCCTACGTGCCGCGCCGCGCGATCCGCCACATGGAGAAGGGCCGCGTCGTCATCTTCGGCGCCGGCATGGGCATGCCCTTCTTCTCCACCGACACCGTGGCCGTGCAGCGCGCGCTGGAGAGCCGCTGCGACGTGGTGCTGGTGGCCAAGAGCGGGGTCGACGGCGTCTACTCCGCCGACCCCCACCTCGACCCCACCGCGACCAAGTACGACGAGCTGACCTACGACGAGGCCATCTCGCAGGGCCTGCGGATCATGGACCAGACGGCGTTCGCCCTGTGCGGGGAGAACAAGCTGCCCATGATCGTCTTCGGCATGGAGCCCGAGGGCAACATCCTGCGCGTCGTGCAGGGTGAGAAGATCGGCACGCGGGTGAGCGCGGGCTGAGCGCCCGCCCCGCCCGCAGCAGTCCGCGACGACACAAGGAGCCCCTTCGGTGATCAACGACATCCTCAACGAGGCCGACAGCAAGATGAGCAAGTCGGTGGAGTCGACGCGCGAGGAGTTCGCCGCGATCCGCGCCGGCCGGGCCCACCCCAGCATGTTCAACAAGATCGTGGTCGACTACTACGGCTCGCCGACCCCGCTGCAGCAGCTGGCCAGCTTCACCGCCCCCGAGGCGCGGGTCATCCTGATCCAGCCCTACGACATGGGTGCGATGAACAACGTCGAGCGCGCGATCCGCGACTCCGACCTGGGCGTCAACCCCTCCAACGACGGCAAGGTGCTGCGCTGCGTGTTCCCCGAGCTCACCGAGGAGCGGCGCAAGGAGTACATCAAGGTCGCGCGCGGCAAGGCCGAGGACGGCCGGGTCGCGGTGCGCAACCTGCGTCGCACCGCGAAGCAGAACCTCGAGAAGCTCGAGAAGGACGGCGAGGTCGGCAAGGACGACGTCACCGGGGCCGAGAAGCGCCTCGACGGCACCACCAAGAAGCACACCGACGCGATCGACGAGATGCTCAAGAACAAGGAAGCGGAGCTGCTGGAGGTCTGAGACCTCCCACCACCGACTCGATGACAGACACCTCCCCGGACACCACCCCCGGCGCGACCCCACCGGTCAAGGACCACGGTCGCGCCGGGCGTGACCTGCCTGCCGCGTTCGCCTCGGCCTTCGTCCTGCTCGCGGCGATCGCCGCGTCGCTGCTGTTCTACAAGGCGGCCTTCATGGTCATCGTGGTCGCCGCCGTCGTGGTGGCGATCTGGGAGCTGCACCGTGGCTTCGGCGCCAAGGGCATCGACCTGCCCGAGCAGCCGCTCATGGTGGGTGGCGCCACGATGGTGGCCGTCGCCTACTTCTTCGGCGCCTCGGCCCTCGTCACCGCCACCGCGGTCGCCGCGCTGGTGATCATGCTGTGGCTGCTGCGCCGGGGCATCGACGGCTACGTCATGAATGCCACGGCGTCGGTCTTCACCCTGGTCTACGTGCCGTTCCTCGGCTCGTTCGTCGCGCTGCTGCTCGCCGAGGGCGGCTCGAGCGGCGCCGGCCTCGACAACGACGGCGTGCTGGCGGTCATCGTCTTCATCCTGGTCACCATCGCCTCCGACACCGGTGGCTACGTCGGCGGCGTGCTCTTCGGGCGCCACCCGATGGCGCCGGTCATCTCCCCGAAGAAGTCCTGGGAGGGCTTCGCGGGGTCGGCGGTCGCCACCGTCGCCGGCGGCACGGCCCTCGTGGTGTGGCTGCTCGACGGCGACTGGTGGGTCGGCGTGGCCCTCGGCCTGATCACCGTCGTGATGGCCACCCTCGGTGACCTGTGCGAGTCGGTCATCAAGCGCGACCTCGGCATCAAGGACATGAGCCAGGTCATACCGGGTCACGGCGGCCTCATGGACCGTCTCGACTCCCTGCTCGCCACGGCCGCGCCGATCTGGCTGCTGCTGCACTACGCCGTCTTCTGAGCCGGACCCTGCCGTGGCCGTCCACCTCGTGCGTCACGCGCGCCCGCTGGTCGAGCCGGGACGCCCGCCCCACACGTGGGGGCTGGACCCGGCGGGCTTCGACGAGGTCTGGGCGCTGCGCGAGTCGGGTCGGCTGCCGCGGCGGGCGGCATGGCTCAGCTCGCCCGAGCCGAAGGCGGTCGGGACCGCCCAGCTGTTGACCGACGGCGAGGTCGCCGTGCTCGACGGGCTGCGCGAGCACGTGCGGGAGTCGACGCAGTGGCTCGAGGACTTCCCGGCGGTCGTACGTCGTGCCTTCGCCGCCCCCGACGAGTCGGCCCACCCGGGCTGGGAGCCGCTCGCGGCCTGCCGGGAGCGGGTCGTGCGGGCCGTCGACGCCGTGCTCGCCGACCACGACGGGGACGAGGTCGTGCTCGTGGGCCACGGCACGGCGTGGACCCTGGTCGCGGCGCACCTGCGCGGCGAAGCGCCCGACCTCGACCGGTGGGAGGGGCTGGGCATGCCCGACGTGATCCGTGTCGACGACCCGCGCCGGGGCCCGCAGGCGCGGTGAGCGGCCCGCGCGGGCCCGCAGGTGAGATATTGCCTCCCATGGACACGACCCCCGACCGGCCCGTCGCGACCTCGCCGGACCCGTCGCACGAGCCCGCGACCGCGGAGGCCAGCCGCGCCCGGACCTCGGAGGTCGACCCGCCCGACCCGGGCGGGAGCAGCAGGGCCGACGAGGCCGCCCAGGAGGACGAGGGCGCCGGCGGCCCGAGCTGGTGGCACCGTGACCACCCGACCTTCACCGCGCTGTCCGGCTTCTTCACCGGGCTGCTCTTCCTCATCCTGGTGCCGGGCGTCTACGGCGCGGTGCTCAACGCGATGGTCGCCTACGACACCGCGGAGCGGCTCTTCCCCTACGTGCTCGTGGCGCTGCTCGTGCCCGCGGTGCTGCTCGTCGTGCCGCGCACCCGGCGGTTCGGCCGCTACATGGCGCTCGGCCTGGTCTCGACGGCCGTGGTCGTGCTGGGCGTCGGCGGCCTCGTGCTCTGGATCCTGGTGGCCCGCGGCTGAGCGGGCTGGCCGTGCGACCGGCTCAGCCGGGTGGTGCGGCGTCGGGGTCCTCGTCGACCACCCAGTGCAGGGTGCGCTGCACCGCGCGGTCCCAGGCGGCCCGCTCCCGGCGGCGCACGACGGGGCTCATCGACGGCTCCCACAGCGCCGCGCGGCGCCACGTGCCGCGCAGGACGTCGAGGTCGGGCCAGAAGCCGACGGCCAGGCCGGCGGCGTAGGCCGCCCCGAGCGAGACCGACTCGGCCACCAACGGCCGCTCGACCGGCACGTCGAGCACGTCGGCGACCGTCTGCATCAGCAGGTGGTTGGCGGTCATGCCGCCGTCGACCCGCAGCCGCGACAGGGTCAGCGAGGTGTCGAGGTCGACGGCCTCCACCACCTCGCAGGTCTGCCAGGCGGTGGCCTCGAGCACGGCCCGGGCGAGGTGACCGCGGGTGACGTAGGACGTGAGGCCCACGACGACGCCGCGCGCGTCGGCCTGCCAGCGGGGGGCGAAGAGGCCGGCGAAGGCCGGCACGATGTAGCACCCGCCGTTGTCCTCCACCCGACGTGCGAGGGTCTCGATCTCGGGGGCCGAGGAGATCATCTCCAGCGAGTCGCGGAACCACTGCACGAGCGCCCCGGCCACGGCGATCGACCCCTCGGTGGCGTAGACGGGCCTCTCGCCCTCGAGGGCGTAGGCGACCGTCGAGAGCAGGCCGTGCGTGGAGGGCGTGACGCTGGCGCCGGTGTTCATCAGCAGGAAGGCGCCGGTGCCGTAGGTGCACTTGGCCTCGCCCTCGTCGAAGCAGGTCTGCCCGAAGAGCGCGGCCTGCTGGTCGCCGAAGGCGCCGCCGATGACGACACCCGGCAGCCCGACCGTGCAGGTGCCGTAGACCTGGGCGTTGGGGCGGATCTCGGGCAGCATCGCCGCCGGCACGTCGAGGGCGTCGAGCAGGCGCTGGTCCCACTGCAGGGTGTGGATGTCCATCAGCATGGTGCGGCTGGCGTTGGTGACGTCGGTGACGTGGACGCCCCCGTCGGGGCCGCCCGTGAGGTTCCAGATCAGCCAGGACTCCATGGTGCCGAAGGCGACCTCGCCGAGCCGGGCCCGGCGCTGCAGGCCCGGCACGTGGTCGAGCAGCCACCGCAGCCGGGGTGCGGCGAAGTAGCCGGCCGGTGTCAGCCCGCAGACCTCCTCGAAGAGCGGCGCGGCGGCGCTGCGGCCGAGCTCGGCGACCAGGTCGGCGGTGCGGGTGTCCTGCCAGGTGATGGCGGGTGCGACCGGTCGACCGGTGGCGCGGTCCCAGACCACCGTGGTCTCGCGCTGGTTGGCGATGCCCACCGCGGCCACGTCGGAGGGCTGGAGCCCTGCGAGCGCCAGGGCCTCGGGCAGCACCCGCAGCGTGTTGGCCCAGATCTCGGCCGCGTCGTGCTCGGCCCAGCCGGGCCGGGGGTAGTGCTGGTGGTGCTCGTGCTGCGCGACCGAGACCATCCGCCCCGCGTGGTCGAAGAGCAGGCACCGCGTGGAGGTGGTGCCCTGGTCGATCGAGGCGACGTACGACGCGCTCACAGCCGCTCCTGCAGGGTCGAGGAGACGGCGTGGGCGGCGGCGACGACCTGCGTGACCAGGTCGTCGCGGGGCTCGCCGGACGGCCCGAGGACGCGGTCGCGCGGTCCGCTGACGCCGAGCGCGCCCACCCCCACCCCGAGCCTGTGCCCCAGGTGGCGGCGCAGGGGAGCCGCGAGGGTGGCGACACCGGGGCGCAGCGTGCTGTCGACGCAGGCCCATCCCTGGCGGCGGGCCAGCTGCACCGCGCGGGCGAGCGAGACCCGGGGGGTCGGGTCGCCTGCCTCGCGGGCCGCGGAGGCGCTCACCGCGGGGGAGAAGGCGAGCAGCACGAGTCCGAGGGCGCTGGTGGCCAGCGGCTGCAGCTCACCGACGCGCAGGCGCTGGGGCGAGCCGTCGGGGCGGAAGACGTGGTGCACGAGCTCGACGGTGCGCCCGGTCAGCACGCCCAGCTCGACCTCCATGCCGGTGCGGGCCGCGAGCCCGTCGGCCCAGTTGACGGCGCGCGAGCGCAGCAAGTGGGGATCGAGCCCCTCGCCCAGGGTGGCCAGGCCCGAGCCCAGGGCGTAGCGGCCGGTGTCGGGCTCCTGGGTCACGAAGCCGACCTCGCACAGGGTGCGCACGATCCCGTGCACCGTGGGCTTGGGCAGGTCGAGCAGCCGGGAGAGCTCCCCGAGCGCCACCGGCTCGTGCACCGCGCCGAGCACGTGGAGCACGGCCGCGGCCCGCTCGATGGACTGGATGGTGGCCATCGGTCGATCGTAGGCGTTCGACATCGACGAACGCACGTTCGACGATGTCGAACGACGGGCCTCGCCTGTGACGCGCGTCTCGTGTTGGCTGTGACCGGCGCCACCCCCGAGTCCCGGAGGAGCACGGCGCGTCCGGGAGGAGAGACAGTTGCGGTCCACGAAGAACCCCCTGGTCGGCGAGCTCTGTGCAGAGTTCGCCGGCACGATGATCCTGATCCTGTTCGGCACGGGCGTGGTCGCCCAGGTGTCGACCAGCGCCGACGGCAGCCTCGGCGACCACGACTCGATCGCCTGGGCCTGGGGCCTCGGCGTCACGCTGGGCGTCTACGTCGCCGCCCGCCTGTCGGGCGCCCACCTCAACCCCGCGGTCACCATCGCGCTCGCGGCGTTCAAGGGCTTCTCCTGGCGCAAGGTGCTGCCCTACTCCCTCGCCCAGCTCCTCGGCGCCTTCGTCGCCGCACTCATCGTGCGCGCCACCTACGCCGACCTCATCGCGACCGTCGACCCCGACCACACCATCAAGACCCAGGGCATCTTCTCCACGCTGCCCGGCAACGGTGGCGCGGGCGTCAGCATCCCCACGGCCTTCCTCGACCAGGTCGTCGGCACCGCGATCCTCGTCTTCGTGATCTTCGCCCTCACCACGGCGTGGAACAACCCGCCCCTGGCCAACCTCGGCCCGGTCGTGGTCGGCCTGCTCGTGGTGGCCATCGGCATGGCCTTCGGCGCCAACGCCGGCTACGCCATCAACCCCGCCCGTGACCTCGGGCCGCGCCTGGCCTCGCTCATGACCGGCTACGGCGGGGCGCTCAACGACCAGAACGGCGACCTGTACTTCTGGTTGCCGATCATCGCCCCGATCATCGGCGGCCTCATCGGCGGCGCGCTCTTCAAGCTGCTCATCGAGAACCACCTCACCGAGGACCCCGCCGACGGCGCCCAGGACGAGGCGGTCAGCGAGCCCCGGCCCAACCAGTGACCGGGCCCGTCACCGGCCCCACCCCCGGCACCACCCCCAGCACCACCCCCGGCACCACCCCCAGCACCAGCAGCACCCACCCACACCAGGAGGCACGCATGGCCGAGTACGTCGGAGCCGTCGACCAGGGCACCACCAGCACCCGCTTCATGATCTTCGACCACGGCGGCAACGAGGTGGCCCGCCACCAGCTCGAGCACGAGCAGATCCTGCCGCAGGCCGGCTGGGTGGAGCACGACCCGGTGGAGATCTGGGAGCGCACCCGCTCGGTCATCGAGACCGGGCTCGGCAAGGCCAAGCTCACCGCCGAGGACCTCTGCGCGCTCGGCATCACCAACCAGCGCGAGACCACCGTGGTGTGGAACCGCAGGACCGGGCGGCCCTACTACAACGCCATCGTGTGGCAGGACACCCGCACCGACCGGATCGCCAGCAAGCTCGAGCGCGACGGCCACGGCGACTTGATCCGGGAGCGGGCGGGCCTGCCGCCCGCGACGTACTTCTCCGGCGGCAAGATCCAGTGGATCCTGGAGAACGTCGACGGGGTCCGCGAGGCCGCGGAGGCCGGCGACGCGATCTTCGGCAACACCGACTCCTGGCTGATCTGGAACCTCACCGGCGGCACCGACGGCGGCGTGCACGTCACCGAGCCGACCAACGCCAGCCGCACCATGCTGATGGACCTCGAGACCCTGCAGTGGGACGACGAGCTGCTGGCCCTCTTCGACATCCCGCGCCAGATGCTGCCCGAGATCCGCTCCTCCTCCGAGCCGGGCGGCTACGGCACCACCCGGGCCAACGGCCCGCTGCGCGGCGAGGTGCCCCTCACCGGCATCCTCGGCGACCAGCAGGCCGCCACGGTCGGCCAGGTCTGCTTCGCCCCCGGCGAGGCCAAGAACACCTACGGCACCGGCAACTTCATGCTGCTCAACACCGGCACCGAACTGGTGCGGTCGAAGTCGGGCCTGCTCACCACGGTCTGCTACAAGTTCGGCGACCAGGACACCGTCTACGCCCTCGAGGGCTCCATCGCGGTGACCGGCTCGGCGGTGCAGTGGCTGCGCGACCAGCTCGGGATCATCTCCGGCGCCGCGCAGAGCGAGTCGCTGGCCCGCCAGGTCGACGACAACGGCGGGGTCTACTTCGTGCCGGCCTTCTCGGGCCTCTTCGCGCCCTACTGGCGCTCCGACGCCCGCGGCGCCATCGTCGGGCTCTCGCGCTTCAACACCAACGCCCACCTGGCGCGCGCCACGCTGGAGTCGATCTGCTACCAGTCGCGTGACGTCGCCGAGGCCATGGAGAAGGACTCCGGCGTCACCCTGGAGGTGCTCAAGGTCGACGGCGGCGTGACCGCCAACGAGCTGTGCATGCAGATCCAGGCCGACGTGCTCGGCGTCGAGGTCAGCCGACCCGTCGTGGCCGAGACCACGGCGCTCGGTGCCGCCTACGCCGCCGGTCTGGCCGTCGGGTTCTGGAACAACACCGACGAGCTGCGCGAGAACTGGAACGAGGCGAGGAGATGGTCGCCACAGTGGGATGAGGAGCGTCGCCAGGCGGGTTACACCCAGTGGAAGAAGGCGGTCGAGCGCACGCTGGACTGGGTCGACGTGGAGTGACGTCGACCCCGGCCCGGCCGATCGCCGCCTGACCGGCCGGCCCGGGCCCGCTCCACCCCGGCACCACGCAGCCCAGGCACCACCGGCACCACCCGTCGTACCGCACCCGCCCCACCGTCGAGAGGACACCCTGATGAGGTCCGTCGCCCTGTCACCCGAGCTGCGCGAGCAGTCCCTGGAGGCCATGGCCTCCGAGGAGCTGGACATCCTGGTCATCGGCGGTGGGGTGGTCGGCGCGGGCAGCGCGCTCGACGCCGCCACCCGCGGGCTGAAGGTGGGGCTGGTCGAGGCCCGCGACTTCGCCTCCGGCACCTCGAGCCGCTCCAGCAAGCTGGTCCACGGTGGCCTGCGCTACCTGGAGATGCTCGACTTCCGCCTCGTCGCCGAGGCGCTCAAGGAGCGCGGCCTGCTGCTGCAGGAGCTCGCCCCGCACCTCGTGCACCCCGTGGCCTTCCTCTACCCGCTCCAGCACCGCGGCTGGGAGCGGCTCTACGCCGGCTCCGGCGTCGCGCTCTACGACGCCATGAGCCGCATCTCCGGGCGGGCGGGCGTGCCGCTGCACCAGCACCTCACCCGACGCGGCGCCCGCAAGCTGGTGCCGTCGCTGCGCAAGGACGCCCTGGTCGGCGCGCTGAAGTACTACGACGCCCAGGTCGACGACGCCCGCCACACCATGTTCATCGCCCGCACCGCGGCGGCCTACGGCGCCCACGTGGCCTCCCGCGCCCGCGTCGTGGAGCTGCTGCGCGAGGGGGAGCGGGTCACCGGCGCCGTGGTGCGCGACCTCGAGAACGACCGCACCGTCACGATCCGCGCCAAGCAGGTCGTCAACGCCACCGGCGTGTGGACCGACGAGACCCAGTCGCTGGGCGGCCAGCGCGGCCAGTTCCACGTGCGCGCCAGCAAGGGCATCCACCTCGTCGTGCCCAAGGACCGCATCCGCTCCGAGGTCGGGATGATCCTGCGCACCGAGAAGTCGGTGCTCTTCGTCATCCCGTGGGGCCGCCACTGGATCATCGGCACCACCGACACCGACTGGGCCCTCGACAAGGCCCACCCCGCGGCCAGCGAGGCCGACATCGACTACCTGCTCGAGCACGTCAACGCCGTGCTCGAGACCCCGCTGACCCGCTCCGACGTCGAGGGCGTCTACGCCGGGCTGCGCCCGCTGCTGGAGGGGGAGTCGGAGGCCACCTCCAAGCTCTCCCGCGAGCACGCCGTCGGCCACCCGGCCCCCGGCCTGGTCGTGGTCGCGGGCGGCAAGTACACGACGTACCGGATCATGGCCCAGGACGCCGTCGACGAGGCCGTCTTCGGGCTGTCCTCGCAGTTCGACCGCGTGGTCGGCACGTCGGTCACCGACAAGATCCCGCTGCTGGGCGCGGAGGGCTACCACGCGCTGCTCAACTCCCGCCACGTGCTGGCCCAGCGCTCGGGCCTGCACGAGGTCTGGATCGAGCACCTGCTCAAGCGCTACGGCTCGCTGGTCCACGAGCTGCTCGACCTGGTCGCGGCCGACCCGGGCCTCGGCGAGCCGCTGGCCGCTGCGCCCGACTACCTGCGCGTGGAGGCGGTCTACGCCGCCAGCCACGAGGGCGCCCGCCACCTCGACGACGTGCTCACCCGTCGCATCCGGCTCTCGATCGAGACCTTCGACCGCGGCGTCGGGGCGGCCGAGGAGGTCGCCGAGCTGGTCGGCGGCGTGCTCGGGTGGAGCGAGGAGCAGCGCTCCCTGGAGATCGAGCACTACCGCAAGCGGGTCGAGGCCGAGCGCGAGAGCCAGCAGATGCCCGACGACGCCACCGCCGACGCCGCCCGCCTCGGCGCGCCCGACGTGGTGCCGCTGAGCTGACCTGCCGGCCCGGCCGCCGTCCGCGGACTCGCCGCGGGCGGGGCCGGGGTGGGAGAATCGGAGCCCTGATGTCCCAGAACCCTGACCCGACCCCCGCCACCGCACCGTCCGCCGGCACCACCGGGACCCCTGCGGCCCCCGGTGCCTCCGCCGACGCCGTCGCGGCCGGCGCCCCCGAGGGTGCACTCACCCTGCCGCTGGTCTTCGAGGAGCCGCGGGGGCGCAAGAAGCCGCCGCGCCACCTCGCCGACCTGACCTCCGCGGAGCGCAAGACGCTGCTGGAGGACAACGGGCTGCCCGGCTTCCGGGCCAAGCAGCTCTCGACGCACTACTTCGCGCGCCTGGCCGACGACCCCGAGCAGATGACCGACCTGCCGGCCGCCCAGCGCGCCGAGCTCGTCTCCACGCTGCTGCCGAGCCTCATGACGCCGCTGCGCACGATGGAGGCCGACAAGGGCACCACGCGCAAGACGCTGTGGAAGCTCTTCGACGGCGCCCTGGTCGAGTCGGTGCTCATGCGCTACCCCGACCGCGCCACGGTGTGCGTCTCGAGCCAGGCCGGCTGCGGCATGGCCTGCCCCTTCTGCGCCACCGGGCAGGGCGGTCTGCAGCGCAACATGAGCACCGCCGAGATCGTCGAGCAGGTCGTCGCGGGAGCGCGCTCGATGGCCCGCGGCGAGGTGCCCGGCGGCCCCGGCCGCGTCTCCAACGTGGTCTTCATGGGCATGGGCGAGCCGCTGGCCAACTACAAGGCCGTCATCGGCGCCGTGCGGCGCCTCACCGACCCCGCGCCCGACGGCCTCGGCATGTCGGCGCGCGGCGTGACGGTCTCCACCGTCGGCCTGGTGCCCCGCATCCGCCAGCTCACCACCGAGGGCATCCCGGTGACCCTCGCGCTGAGCCTGCACGCCCCCGACGACGAGCTGCGCAACGAGCTGGTGCCGATCAACACCCGCTACTCGGTCGCCGAGACCGTCGAGGCGGCGTGGGACTACGCCCGCCAGACCAAGCGCCGCGTCTCCATCGAGTACGCCATGATGCGCGGCATCAACGACCAGGCCTGGCGCGCCGACCTGCTCGGCGACGTGCTCGGCTCCTACGGCGACTGGGGCTGGGTGCACGTCAACCTCATCCCGCTCAACCCCACGCCGGGATCGAAGTGGACCGCGTCCGACCCCGCCGACGAGCGGGAGTTCGTGCGTCGCCTCGAGGCCAAGGGCATCCCGACCACGGTGCGCGACACCCGCGGGCGCGAGATCGACGGCGCCTGCGGTCAGCTGGCCGCCGCCGAGTGACCCTCCGAGGCCCGGGAGCAGCATGACGCTGACGCACGAGGACGTGGCCGCGGCGGCGGCGGCGTGGGTGTGGGTGCCCGACAACGCCCGGCGCATCCGGGGCGAGGGATGGCAGCTCGTGCGCTTCCCCGACTGGTTCGAGCACCCCCTGGAGCTGGTGTCGCTGGACCCGGACCGGGACGTCGCGGCGCTCGTCGACGACGCGCTCGTCGCGGCGCGGGCCGAGGCGGTGCCCGGTGTCGTCGAGCAGGTGGTCTGCTGGGCCAGGCTCGGCGCGGCCGACGCCGTGGCCGACGCGCTGCTCGCACGCGGCGGCGTGCTCGACGAGACCCTCGACGTCATGGCCCTCGACCTCGCCGGTCCGCCTCCCGACCTGGGTCAGCCCCCGTCGGCGGAGGTCGAGCTCCGCTGGACCGTCGACGTCGCCACCGCCCAGGACTCCTTCGCCGTCGGCGCCGAGGTGTTCGGCGGCAGCACCCCCTCGCTCCCCGAGGTCGAGGCCTACGTCGCGCGCGCGGGCGACGACCTGGCCGCCGGTGCCGGCGGCGCCGTCGTCGCCTACCTCGGCGACCGACCGGTCGCCAGCGCCGGCCTCACCGTCGTCGACGGCGTGGCCCGCCTCTGGGGCGGCGCGGTCGTCGCCTCCGAGCGCGGCCGTGGGCTCTACCGCACCCTCCTCGCCGAGCGGCTCGTCTACGCGCTGGCCCACGACGCCCGCATGGCCCTGGTCAAGGGACGCGTCGAGACCTCCGGCCCGATCCTGCGGCGCGTCGGCTTCGTGCCCCACGGCCAGGAGCGCTCCTACGCCGTGCCCCTGACGGCACCGCCGGCACCGCCGGGGCCGCCGGGCGCCGCGGGTGCGCCGGGAGCGCGCGCGTAGGAGACCGACGGGCACGCACGGTTCACGTGCCGGTCACCCCGTCGGCCCGGGCCGTTGCCCGGCGCTCCCTAGCGTCCGAGGCGTGACGAGGCTCCTGCAGCTGCGACCCGCCCCGACCTCCCGGACCGCCCAGGGTGGTCGCGACCACGCGGCGGTCCCCCTGCGACCCGGGTCCCTGCGTCCCGGGTCCCTGCAACCCGGGTCCTTGCCACCCGGCGGTGCCACCGACCGCCCTCTGCGGGTGCTCGTGGTGGCGGAGTCGTTCCTGCCGCAGGTCAACGGCGTCACCAACTCCGTGCGGCGGGTGCTGGAGCACCTCGCGGCGGAGGGCCACGAGGCCGAGCTGGTCGCCCCGACCGGCCCGTCGTCCTACGCCGGCTTCCCGGTGACGCTGGCGCGGGGCGCGACCCTGCCCTTCTACCGCGACTTCCGGATCGGCCTCGAGACCCGGCGCCGGTTGCGTGCGGTGATGCTGCGCTTCCGGCCCGACGTCGTCCACGTCGCCTCGCCCGCGACCCTGGGCCACCAGGCCGTGCGGGCCGCCGACGAGCTGGGCGTGCCGACGGTGGCGATCTACCAGACCGACCTGGTCGGCTTCGCCGAGCGCTACGGCATCGCCGGCGGCACGCGCGCGATGGCCCGCCTGACCCGCCGCATCCACACCCGGGCCGACCGGACCCTGGCGCCGTCGCGGGCCAGCCTGGCGCAGCTCGAGGCCCTCGCCGTGCCCCGCACCGCCCTGTGGCCGCGCGGTGTCGACCTCGACGCCTTCCACCCGCGGTGGCGCTCGGCCGACCTGCGGCGGGGGCTCAGCCCCGACGGGCGGCTCGTGGTCGGCTACGTCGGCCGGCTGGCTCCGGAGAAGGAGCTGCACCTGCTCGCCCGCCTGGCCGACGACCCGCGCTACGCCCTCGTGGTCGTCGGCGGGGGGCCCGAGGAGGGCCGCCTGCGCGAGCTGCTGCCCGGCGCGCACTTCCTCGGCGTGCTGCACGGCGACGACCTCAGCTGTCTCTACGCCTCGCTCGACGTCTTCGTGCACACCGGGCGTCACGAGACCTACTGCCAGTCGGCGCAGGAGGCCCTCGCCGCCGGGGTGCCCGTGGTCGCGCCCCGCTCGGGGGGACCCGTCGACGTGGTCACCGACGTGGTCTCGGGGTTCCTCTACGTGCCGGGCGACGCCGACGACCTGGCCGCCTACGTCGAGCGCCTCACCGACGCCGCCCTGCGCCAGCAGATGGCCCGCGCCGCGCGCGAGAGCGTCGCCGGCCGGTCGTGGCGCGCCGTCAACGAGTCGCTGCTGACCCACTACCGCGAGGTGGTGGCCCACCGCTCCGGGGCCGCGCCGGCGGCTCCCCGGCAGGTCGGGCTCAGCGGCGACCGGATGGCCGGCTGAGCACCACGGCTGCCGCCTCCTCGACGCTGTCGACCAGCGCCACCGGCATCGTGCGGCCCCGGGCCAGCGACTCCAGCAGCGGCCACGCGGGCAGCTCCTCGGTCCAGTGGTGCCGACCCACGAGCACCATGGGGGCCACCGACGACTCGTCGGCGTAGTAGTTCTCGCAGGCGTCCTGGAAGACCTCCTGCACCGTGCCCGCGGCGCCGGGCAGGAAGACGATGCCCCCGTCGCAGACCTCCAGCAGCACCGCCTCGCGGGTGGCGTTGCGCACGTACTTCGCGATTGCGGTGGCCAGCACGTTGGGCGGCTCGTGGCCGTAGTGCCAGGTCGGGATGCCGAGGGTCTCCACCGGGTCGGGGCCGGCCGCGACCTCGAGGGCGGCCTCGGCCCACGCCTGCACCGAGGGCCGGTACGACGCCACGCCGGCCAGCCGCGCGAGCGCCGCGTCGAGCTCGGCCTCCGGGCGCCCCGACAGCCGCGCGCCGAGGTTGGCCGCCTCCATCGCGCCCGGCCCGCCCCCGGTGGCCACGGTCAGGCCTCCCGCGCCGAGCAGCCGACCCAGCCGCGCGGCGTCGGCGTACCCGGCCTGGCCGCGCTGCAGCGCGTGGCCGCCCATGACCCCGACGAGGCGCCGGCCGGCGACCCACGCGGTGAGGGCCTCGTCGATCGCGTGGTCGTGCAGGGCCTTGGCCAGCGAGTCGTCGGGCCCGCCGCGCTGCTGCGACCACGCGTAGGCGCGGGCGTCGAGGCTGTCGGCGTAGCGCGCGGCGTCGTAGAGGTCGGCGGCGGTGTAGAGCCCGGCGCGGTAGACGTCGAGCGGCACGTCGGCCAGCGCGGGCAGCACCAGCGCGCCCGCCGCGCCGAGGCGCTCGGCGTCGCCGGGGGCGAAGGTGCACCCCAGGAAGAGCGCGCCGGCGACGCGGCAGCCCAGCACGGCCTCCCCGCGCTCGCTCAGGTCGACGCCGCGCACCCGCCAGCCCGACAGCGAGGTGGTGCCGGCGGCCAGGCGCGCGTCGAGCTCGTCGAGGCTGCCGAGGTCGACGACCCGCCCGCGGTGGCGCCTCACGCGGTGCCCGACCCTGCGGTGCCCGGCCCGGGGGTGCCCGGACCCGCGGCGTCCGGTCGTGGGGTCCAGCGCTCGTCGTGGAGCACCGAGGCGAGGGGGGAGCGGTGGCGCCAGCCGTGGCGCTCGAGGTCGGGCACGTCGGGTAGGTCCTCGACCCGACCCACGCAGAGCCAGGCCACCGGCCTGACGTGGGCGGGGAAGCCGACCAGCTCGCCCAGGACCTCCTCGCGGTAGAAGCTCACCCAGCCGACGCCGAGCCCCTCCGCGGTGGCGGCCAGCCAGAGGTTCTCGATGGCCAGGCACACCGAGTAGAGCCCGGTGTCGGCGATGGTGTGGCGGCCCAGCACCGAGGGCCCCGCGCGGCGCGGGTCGTAGCCGACGACGACGCCCAGCCCCGACTCCACGACGCCCTCGACCGTGATCGCGGCGAACGTCTCGGCCCGCTCGCCCTCGAGCGTGGCCGCGAACCGCGCCCGCTCGGCGCGGACGTGGTCGCGGAAGGTCGCCAGCGTCGCCGGCTCCCGCACGAGCACGAAGTCCCACGGCTGCGACATCCCCACGCTGGGGGCGCAGTGCGCCGCCGAGAGCACCCGCTCCAGCACCTCGGGATCCACCGGCTCGCCGGTGAACTCGCGTCGGGTGTCGCGGCGGCGCCGGACGGCGTCGTAGAGCAGCAAGGCCGGGCTCCTCGGTGCGGTGAGGGGGCGGAGGTGGGACGGAGGGGGAGGGGCCCGGCCACGCTACTGCCGGCTCAGAAGGCGTGGGCCACGAGGTCGCCGAAGAGGTCCTGGGCGTCGACGTCGAGACCGCGCGCCCGGAACCACGTGCACATGTGGTTGCCGAATCGCACGCGGTCGAGCGGCCGTGTCGGCGCCGCCGCATAACTTGGCGACCATGCCGGAGACGACCACATCGCTGACTGATGAGCTACGCGAGATTCTTTCGTTCGAGCGTGGCTGGTGGAAGTACGCCGGCGCGAAAGAGACGGAGATCCGACACCGATTCGACATGAGCCCGACCCGCTACGCGCAGGTGCTCCTCGGCGTCATCGACCATCCCGCCGCGATGGCAGCCGACCCCACCCTCGTGCGGCGCCTGCAGCGCCTCCGCGATGGCCGACGGGCGCAGCGCACCAGACTGACCTGACCTCGCGAGTAGCGACTACTTCTGGACCACGTCGACCAGGACGAGAGCGGCGAGCAGCAAGCCCGCGATGATGATGGCTCGGAGCCATCCAGGGACCTGCTGCCACTGCTCCATGGCGAGCAGTCTGCCTCACGTCCGCCTCTGTGCGTCCGGTTCTGCGGTGAAGTCACGAGCGAGTGCGCGTGCAGCGGCGAGCTGTTCGATGTGGTCTCGGCGGAACCAGCGTCGTCGGCCGACCATGGCGTGCGGGATGGTGCCGCGGCGGGCTGCGGCGTCGACGCCGGCGGTGGTGATGCCGAGCATGATCGCGACGACGGGCGAGCGGAGCCAGACGTGCTCGTCGTCGGGCGGGCCGGCGGCGGCCTCGCTGGCGGCACGGCGCTCCTCGGCAGCAGCGGCTTGAGCGGCGCGCTGCTCGGCCCGTCGGGCACCCCATGCTTCGACGGAGGTACGGAGCAGAGCGGGGTTGGCGCGGTGCGCCTGGCGACGTTCGATCTCGCCGGCCTGCGCGGCGCGCCAGACGGCGTGGTGGTCGGTGCCGGTCAGGGCCGCGGCGTCCTCGTAGGAGACCCAGCGGGCCCGCTCTTCGGCCTCGGCGTGGACCGAGGTGGCGGTGAAGCGCCAGCGGCCGTCGACGGGCTCGCCCTCAATGTGACCGTGACGCGCGAGCCAGCGGACCTGCTGGGGTGAGCGGTCGAGGATGGCGGCGGCCTCAGCGCTGGTGAGCCAGCCGTCTTCGTCCGTCACGAGGGCGAGGATGCCCGCGCCGTTGTTGGCTACACCTCGGGGAAGCTGATGCGGTCGCGCGGCATCCAGGCCTGCACCGTGGCCCAGCCGGTCGGCCACCGCTCGGGATAAATCACCAGGCCCTCCCAGCCGCCGTCGCCGGTCGCACGCCACTCCAGGAACATCCCGGGGCGGAAGACGCCGCCGGAGTCCATGACGTAGGCGTGGCGCACGGTCCCGATGTCTGAGGGCGTGACGTTGCTGCCGCCCGGTGGGCGGCGGGACATGTCCTGGCCCGTGCCGTGGCCGAGGCTGCTCACGTCGACCTGGTGCCGATCTTCGAGACCGACGTCAGCACCGACTCGAAGGGGGTCGCCTCTATCAGCTGCTGGACCATGTCGGTGTAGTCGATGCCTTCGACGGTCAGGCTGGTCACGCTGGTCATGTCGCCGGCGATGGGTCGGTACCTGCCGGTGATCTTCACGGCTGGAAGGTACGCCCGGGGCTGGGGCAGCGCTATGGCCATCAGCCCTCGACGACGCGCACCGAGAGCAGTACCTGGCCCCCGGGGGTCCGGTCGCGCAACTGCTGCACGAGCTCGGCGTGGTCGGGGCCCTCGACGGTGACCTCGTCGGAGAGGGCCATGGTGTCGTTGGTGGGTCGGTAGGCGCCGGTCATCTTCATCTTCCGAACGGTAGGCGCCGGTGCCGACAGTCCGACTTGGCCGGAATCAGCCGGCCACCTCTCGCGCGCGAACAGCATCCTGCGCTTTACTGTCCGGCGTGAGCAGCGACCTCGAGCCTGCCGATCACGAGACGCTGACTCAGTACGTGTTCGCTGGCGATCCACCCCGTCGGGAGCCCCGACCCGTCGACATTGGGCGGCTCTCTGTCATCCGAGGGCGCCTCGACGTGTCGGCTGCCGGTGATCTCGTGAGGAAGAACGGTCTCGTTCACCTCGGCGACTCAGTTCGGCACGCGACGGCCCGATCCCTACGTGACGCAGGGTTCGTTGTGGAGGCGACGCCGACAAGAAGGAATCCCGCCCACGCCTCCGTCAGTTACGAAGAAGGGGAGTGGGACACGGCAGCTTGTGCAAGATTCGATTCGTGTTTCGACACCCCCAGTGCAACACTCGCGAGAGGAGGAAGATTTTGAACACTCTGAAGAACGTCCTGCCGGTGCAGACTGGCAAGCGGCCGTGGGAGCCGAGCGACCTCGTTACGGTCGGCGAGGTACTCAACGAGTACGACGTGCCGCTGACCGGGCTGCTACACCACTTCGGCGGCACCTACCTCTTCACCAACTTGATCGATGCCGGCGAGAACTCCCTGTGGGCTTACGTGGCACTCACGGAGTCAGACCTGAAGAGGCTCCTCGAGTCTTACGGTCCCAAGGAGCAAGACGCAGCGGTCGAGGCGATGCTGAAGAACCGTTGTGTGACCATGGCAACGGCATCAAACTTCGAGATTCGACAGATCCTCACCCTCGATGCCGGCCTCGAAGGGTCCCTGGAGTTGGCCCAGCGATTTATCCGCAGCCTCTCGACCCAATTGAAGCGAGACACTGAGGAGACGAAGGCTTTGGCTGGCGACTCCGGCCTAGTCGACGCCTAGCGTCTGATCGCATCCGACGGCCCTTGACCGACACCGGTCAAGGGCCGTCGTGCGTCACTATTCCTACGACCGACATGACAAAGCGCCCCCGCCGCCCGTGCGTGAGGGGTGGCGGGGGCGCGTCTGGGCGCGAGCGGGTCAGGCGACCCGGGCGGGCGCGATCTCGGTGTAGGCCAGCATCGAGGGGCCCTGGTCCTGCTCGACGACCGGAAGCACGGTCCCGGCCGGCGCGGTGGCGGCCTCGCCGGCGACGACCTGGCCGTCGGTGGTGGTCCGCGCGATCACCTTGGCGTTCGGGGTCACGGCGTACCGGGTCCACAGCCACTGCACGACCGGCCCGACGACGACCACCACGGTGGCGACGGTCTCGGCGTCGAGGTCGGCGGCCCACCCCAGACCCAGGGAGGCAAGCAGCGCGAGGACCATCGCGATGGCGCGCACGAGCGCCGGCTCGGCCTGGGCCTTCGTCAGCTTCTTTCGGCGGCCGCCGCGGGCGCGGCGCTTGGGCGTGGTGGTCATCGGTGCTCCTTGCTCGAGGTGGTCAGCCAGATGGCGCGCACGCGCCAGCGGATGCGCAGGGCGTGCTTGTGGTCCGAGCGAAGGCGCACGCCGGCGACGGTGTGCACGACGTCGGTGTCGAGCACCTTGATGGCGCCGCGGACGACGACGTTGTCGATGCGGTGGCCGTTATGGACCTTCCCGCCGATGCGGCGGGCGAGGACGTCGGGGTTCGGCCCGGCGTCGCCGGTGACGGAGTTGGTGTCGCCGGTGGCCATCCGCGGGCGCAGCCGGGACAGGGCCCGTCGCGCGCGGCCGCCCTCGACGCGTGGGCGCATGACCTCGGCGACGGCGTCGAGGCCCTCCTGCTGCAGCCCCTCCCAGCCGCGGGCGTTGCGCGGCGGCTGATGCCACACCAGCCGGCCGATGCGCCCGAGGCGGTAGAGCATGAACGAGCGGGCCTCGTGGGTCCCGGGGCCGTGGGTGCGGGGCCAGGTGCGGTGCAGGTCGATCCACGACGGCCCGGCGGCGGGCAGGTCGTCGCGGACGTAGGCGGCGACGTTGGCGCGCTCGCGGCGCCGCTTGCCGCCGGTGTTGCGCAGCAGCCGGTAGCCGGGCAGGTCGGGCAGCCGGTTGCCGACGCACTCCACCAGGTCGATCGTGGCCGGCCGGGTCGAGGCGATCGCGCGCAGCTCGCGGGCGACCTGGTCGTCGGCGCGGTGGTTGTCGAGGTTGTAGAACCACGACACCTCGGTGCGCCTCGTCGCGATCGTGCGGGCGGTGGCGACGAGTCGCCGCAGCCACCCGGGCGCGGTCTTGCGCCGGCTGGTGCTCACTCGTCGGCCTGGTCGACGCCGAGGGCCTCGGCGAGCTCGTCGAGCTCGGTGCGGGTCAGGGCGCCGTCGCGGCGGCCCTTGCGCGCGAGGCGCTGGGCGGCGGTGATGGAGCGGGCGCGGGTCTTCTCGCCCTGCGCGACGACGGTGGCCTTGATGTCGGCGACCTCCTCGCGCACAGCCTCCGAGACGATGGTCTTGAGCTCGGCGGGGGTGTAGGGCATGTCGTCCTCCTGGGTGGTGACGCCCCATGGGGCGGTCGAGTCGTAGCCGACCGCCGCGGTCGCGACGGAGACGTGGCAGTGGTGGTCGTGCGGGTTGGAGCCGGTGTAGGACCGCCAGACCCAGCCGTAGGAGGCCGAGGCGATGCGGCGGTTCCAGATGACGTAGGCACCGGCGCCGAGGGCGGGGTGGCCGCGCAGGGCCAGCTGGCGGATGGCCTCCGCGATCGCGCCGGCGTCGCAGCCGTCGGCGGGGTCGTGGGTGAAGTCGCGGGCCCGGACCACCCCGACGCCGTGGGAGTCGATGACCCAGGGGTTGTGGTCGCTGGTGCGCGACGCGTGGGCGGCGTCGCCGATCGAGCCGTCGCTGATCTTCGAGCGATTCGGGGCGGAGGCGTTGATCTCCGCGAGCAGGGTGTCGAGCGAGCGTGCGACGCGCCAGAACATTAGTCCTCCCACACGATCTGGGTGGCGCCGCCGTGGCCGTGGATGGCCTCGGGGCCGGCCATGTCGGCCCACACGACGGTCGAGCGGTGCTCGCCGGCGATCCAGTGGATGACGACGGTGCCGTCGGTGAACTCGACGCCTTCGGCGACCCGGCCGGTGCCAGAGACTCCGGAGACGTCGGTGTCTCGCTGCAGGTGGAAGCGGCGCACGGTGTGCTCCTCGTGGTGGTGGGTGGGCATGACGGGGTGGCCCGCGCGCCAGATGAGGCGGGCGAGCAGGAGACGCGGGGTCAGGGGTTGGCGGGGTCGGGCTCGGTGGCCAGCGCGCCGGGGGTGCGGCAGTCGAGGCTCACCCCGCCGGCCTCGCCGATGGTGAAGCCGGCGACGTACTGCCCGTCGGGACAGGAGTAGGTGCCGGGGTTCGCGGTCCCCGCCGGCCCCTGGGGGCCCTGCGACCCGGCAGGTCCGGCGGGGCCGGGGACGGTGGAAGCGGGACCGACGGGGCCTCGGCAGGCGGCCAGGCCGAGCTCCTCGACGCACGACAGGCCGGTGGGGCCCGGGACGGTGGAGTCGTCGCCGTCGCGGCCGGGCCGTCCGTCGGTGCCGGGGCGGCCGCGGGGGCCGGTGTCGCCCTGGGGGCCGGCGGGGCCGGTGGTGCCGCGGCAGGCGGGCAGGCCGAGCTCCTCGACGCAGGAGGCGCCGACGGGGCCGGGGATGAGGGTCGCGGTCGGCTCGTCGCCGGCGTCGATGTCGGCCTTGACCTCCTCAGCGCGCTGGCAGAGGTCGGCGCGGGCCGATCCGTCGTCGCCGGGGTTCTCGGTGCACTCCGCGAGCAGCTGGTCGACCACGGAGGCGGTGACGGCGGTGGCCTGGTCGCGCTCGACCTCGCGCTGTCCGGCCAGCAGCCAGGCAGCACCGAACCCCGCGACCAGGACCAGGAAGGCGACGGCGGCGAGCCAGCCGGCCCGAGCGCGGTGACTGCGGATCATGGGATCTCCTCGGGCTTGACGCCCTCTTTGATGAGCATCTGGCGAAGGACGTGGATCTTGCCGAGCGCCTCTTCGAGCGCGCCGGCGTGGGACTCCTTGAGGTCGCGGATCTGCTCGCGCAGGGCGTCGACCTTGCGGTCGAGCTCGGCGACGCGGTCGTTGCCCTGCTTCTCCAGGGCGTCGCGTTCGGCCTCGACGCGGATGCGCTTGTCGCGCTCGGTCTGGGTCTCGGCTCGGGCGCCGGAGACGTCCTCGGCGCGGGCCTTGCGGATCTCCTTGGAGGCCAGCCACAGCAGCGCGGCGATGGCGACGAGGAAGCCGTAGGGCCCGGAGTAGATGTCGCCGGGGATGGAGGTGGGGTCAGTGACCAGCGCGTGCACCCGTCGTGCTCCCGTCGCGTCGTGGGAGTGGCCGCATGACGAGGGCGATCGCTCCGTGCCAGATCACCGCCCCGAGTGGCGCGACGAGTTGCCCTGGGCCGGCGCCGTAGTCGACGACCGAGGAGAGGGTGGTGAGGCTGATGCCGACGTAGATGGCCCACAGCAGGCCGTGGCCGCACCAGACGGGGAAGTGCTGGCGGGCGGCGTAGGCGGCCAGGAGCGCGGCGTTGCCGGCGATGAGGGCCAGGCCCCAGGTGTGCAGGCCGACGGAGTTGTCCAGCATCAGCTGGGACACGGTGCCGGGCTCGCGGATGAAGGCCCAGTCGACGCCGCGGAGCAGCGAGAGTGGCAGGAAGAGCAGGGTGATGGTCAGGACGAGCTTGGCGGGCAGGCTGGGGGGCTGCAGGTCGCCGCGCATTGGTGGGGTCACTGCCCGGGGCGCGCGCAGGTCTCGCACTCGCGGGTGCAGGGGTAGCGGGCCGCGGGGACGGGGTCGCCGAGGGTGTAGGCGGTGAGCATCTTGGCCAGGTTCAGCGCGCCGTTGGCGGCGGCGTCGTGGAGGGCGGCGCGGGCCGCCTGGTCCTCGTCGCTGGTGGAGGAGATGAATGCCGCGATCGCGGCGATGGTCTCGGCGTCGAGGATGGCGTCGAACTCGACGCCGCGGTTGTCGATGAGCAGGACGACGGCGTCGGTGAGGTGGGCGAAGGAGTCGTAGTTGACCGAGCGTCGAAGGGGCCCGGGGACCAGGGTGGTGGTCGGCTCGGGCTGCGCCTCGTCGGGGGTCTGCTCGGGGCTGGGGTCGGTCACGGGGTCTCCTTGGTGGTCGGGGTCAGGCCGCGGTGATGCCGGCGCCAGGGGTGGACTCGAGGGAGTCGTCGGCCTTGGGGATGGAGGCGATGACGTCGGCGAAGTTGCGGGGCACCATGCCGAGGGGGTTGAGGGTGATCTGGCCGGATCCGTCGAGGTAGTCGGTGGAGCCGATGACCACGTCGACGACGCTGGAGCCGGCGCCGTCGGGGGTACGGACTCCGAGGAGGCGCACCATGCGGCCGGCGGTGACCTGGGCCAGCGAGGCGCGTTGGCCGCCAACGTCGCGGAGCTGGGCGGAGGTGACGGTGAGGCCGTTGGTGATGGAGAGCCGGGCGCCGGTCTTGGCGAGGATGCCGGTGGCGATCGCTCCGGCCTGGGCCGAGGTCAGCAGCCCGCGGTCGGTGAGGTCGACGAACAGGGTCGCGCGGCCGTACAGCGCGGCCTGGTCGGGTGCGGAGGCCAGGGCGGTGGCCCATGCGGAGGGCGCCGAGGGGGTCCCTGAGACCGCGGAGACGTAGTAGCAGTAGACGTGGGTGGCCCAGTCCTCGTCGGTGCGGCCCAGGGAGGCCACTCCGGGGGCGATGACAAGGCTGGGGACGGTGGGGTCGGCCTCGAAGCGCAGGATCCCGTCGGCGCGGACGGTGGCGCGGGTGCTGGTGGACGTCGCGGCCGCAGCGATCGCAGCGTCGAGGTACTGCGGGCCCGTGGCGGGGACACCGGTGGGGGCGTCGCCGTTGTAGGTGATCTTGAGCCCGTCGACGATGGCCTGGGTGATGCCGGTGTTGACGCTGCTGGTGGGCTGGTTGGCGCTGGTGACGCAGAGGTAGCGCGAGGCGTCGCTGAGCGGGCCGACCGCCAGACAGGCGGAGGTGTCCTCGCCGGGCTCGGAGAGTCGGCCGTACCAGACCCGGATGATGCCGTCGAAGATCTCGACCTCGGCGCCGCGGCGCAGCACGGGGAAGGAGAACGCGCCGGGTCGCTGGGAGATCGACCACGATGCCTCGAGGCAGCCGCCGTCGGCGCCGTGCTTCCACCGCAGGTCGCTGACCTTCGTCAGGGCGTGCAGCCAGGTTCCGTCCACGCGCACTCGTGCCACCGCTGCCTCCTAGGACTCGGGGTGGGTCAGCCACCGCGCCCAGCCGCCAAGCTGGACCAGGGCGTCGAGGGCGTTGGTGGTCACGACGAAGATCTGGTTCGACCCCGGGGGGAACTGGTGCTCGTCCCAGATCGCCACGGTCCCGTCGACCCCGCGGGCATCGGAGCGGTCGGCTTGGGTGCCGACGTAGGCCGCCGGGTAGGGCAGGGCGGGGGTGGCGGCGTCGAGCCACAGCCGGCTTGAGGACCCGCCCGCTGCCGGGGAGCCGGTGCCGCAGTCGATCATCGACAGGTGGGCGGAGCCGTCGTCGGGGAGGTAGAACAGCCACGCCTCGTCGACCTCGACGGTGCTGGAGCCCAGATCGAGAGCGATGCGGACCAGCGCGGAGGACCCCTCAGGCACCGCAGTGGGCGGCAGGACGAACGACCCGACGGTGACGAACTTCCAGTTCGCCCCGGTGGCGGTGCCCGGCAGCAGTACGTCGACGGACCGGGTCTGGGCGGGGGTCATGTCGACGCCGTTGATCCTGGTGGTGGCCGTGGCGATGACCTTGACCGTCGAGCCGGAGGTGGTGTTGCGGCGGACCTTGACGATGAGCTGGTAGGGGCCTGGGGGCAGGGTGCTCGCAGGAACGTCGTAGGTCTGAGCGGATGCCCGGCTCTTGCCGGAGATCAGAGTGGAGTCGCTGCTGGTCGAGTTGACCCCGTACAGCGACAGCGCCGGCACGTAGCCGTTGGCCAGCTCGGGGCAGGTGTAGGCCAGCACCATCCCCAACGTCGAGGTCAGGTGCGAGATCTGCAGCGAGCCCGGGGTGCGGGCCGAGCCAGGGACCTCGACGGTGGCGACCTTCTGTCGCCGGGTGCCCAGGGTGGGGCCCTGGTTGGTCTTCGTGACGTTGTCGAAGAACGCGGTCACCGACGGGAAGGACGACCCGCCGTTGTAGACCGAGATGTCGGGCTCGAACTCGAACACCGTCACCGAGGGGTCCGGGCACAAGAACAGCGTCCGGCTGTAGCCCGGCGCGTCGGGCGAGTTCACCGTGGACAGGCGGGTCAGCTCGGAGCCGTCGGCGTAGGCCTTGAGCGGGCGCACCGTGCCGCCAGGGGAGCTCTCGATCTTCCAGTCGACGTAGATGTAGGGCGTGGTGCTCATGTCGACCTGGCCCGTGCGGCGCGCGCGGCCGTCGCGGTCGTGGTACTGGGTGCTGTACGTCGTCGAGCGACGCATACTGACCGGCATCCGGATTGCTCCACTGACCGAGGTCACGGTGACGCCGTCGATCGACGCCGACCACCCAGCCGCTGAGGTGCCCGCGTCGACCACCGTGGTCACCGGTGCGGCGGCCGAGGTGGCACCCTCGAGCAGGAACGGATTGACCGAGCGGGCGAAGGGCAGCGCGCGGAACGTCACCTCGTAGTTGCGGCGCCCCCACAGCACTTCGGCGAGGTCCCAGTCATCGGCCTCTGCTGGAGCGGCGTCTGCCCAGACCACGTCGAAGATCGCCGGGGCGCCGAACCCGTCGGCCGGGGTGTAGAGCAGCGCGGAGATCTCGGCCTGGCACTGGCGGTATATCGCGGCCTCGTAGGCCGCCATCTTCGCCCCGTCGATCCCGTGAAGACAGAGCAGCACCGTCAGATCGCGGTTCTCGTGGCGAGTGATCCGCTCAAGCGCCCCGTCCTGCAGCAACGAGGCCACCGCCTCGACCACCGGCACCGGGCGACCCCGCTTGACCGAGTAGACGTCGACGCGAACCTCGCCCGATGCCAGCGACGGCTGAGCCTGAGGCGACCAGTCGAGGTCGCCCCACGTCAGGCCCCAGGTCTCGTGTGTCGTCATCGACGGTGCCCCCTTCTGCGGTGCCCGTTCGCGGCGGCACCGTTGACCTTGTCCCCGACGTCCTGAGCGTTCTGCTTCTGGCCGTCGCGGTTGGACTTGTCGGCCTTCTCGATGGCCCGCTCGACCCTCCGCAGATCGGCGCGCACACCGCGCACGACCTCGGTCTGACGGTCGTAGGCCTTGCGGTTCTCCTTCAGCTCGTCGCCGACCACAGCGAGCGCACCGGAGTCGCCGGCCTCGCCGAGGACGTCCTCGCGCTTTTTGTAGAGCCGGTTGAACTCCCGGAGCTCCGCGCCCGACATCGAAGCGGCGGCCGCAACCTGGTTGTTGTCGATGAGGTACCGCAGCGCGCCATCGCCCAGGAACCGGTCGATCTGGGCGATCTGTCGCTGCTCCTCCTTGGCGGCCTCGATGTCGGCTCGAAAGATGTCGGCCGGGCTCTGCGTGACCCCGAGGGAGGCCTGCACCGACGCCTGGGCGCTGGTGAACGCGAGCAGTGCCTCGGTCGACATCTGGGAGTAGTTCTCAGGCAGCGCGAGCCCGGGCACGTCGGGGCGGGCGAAGACGTCGGAGCGGTGCCTGTCGGCGATGGTCTGCGCGATCGACTCGCGCTCCTGCCGCAGAGCGTCGAGACGCTCCTTGATCGCGTCGCGCTCCTTCTCCTCGCGCTCAAGCATCTTCTCGAGCAGCTTCTGTCGCGCCGACAGCTCGACTCGCAGTCCGCGGCTGCTCCCGGCGACGCCCATCGCGAACTCGCGCAGCTTGTCCGCGGCACCGCCGAGGGCCTCCGCGACCTCATCGCCCTGAGAGCCGGGCCGGCCTGCCGCGTAGCCACTCGCTGGGCTGTACGTCTGCGAGGCGTACAGACCGCCCGTGGCGTGCCAGACCACGCTGCCGCCGAGCTCGTTCGCGGTGAGGTTGAGGATCTCCTTCGCCCGTCCGCGCCGGTGGTCGTTGGCCAGCGGGATGTAGGCCTCGCCCTGGGTTTCCGGCTCACCCCACACCCGGGTCAGCGGCCCGCGGTAGAGCTCGGCCTCGTGTGCGTTGGGCCGGTCGAGCCCGCCCATCGCGTAGGCCACCGAGGGGAAGTAGTTGCCCTCAGCCGACTTGCCGAAGAACCGGCGCACCGTGTCGATGTACATCGTGAAGACGTTGCCGTCGACCGACTGCCCGGCACGCTTGGCCTCCGCCGCCGCGTTGCGCGCGCCGGTCGCGTCGCCGTCCATCTGCGCGAGCGCGCGGTACCCGTCGAGCCACAGCAGGTCGGTGCGAACCTGGCCGCTGCTGCGGAAGAACCGTGCCGGGTCGAGGTCGGCCTTCGGGTTGGCCCGCTGCCCGTCGAGCTCCTCCAGATCGCGTCGCACCCGGGCGGCCTGCGCCTCAGCGGCCCGGCCGTCGACATTGATCTTCGGCTTCGGGTGGGTCAGCCCCAGGTCGTCGAGCTTCGCGATGAGCCGCTCGATCTCGGCACGCGCCTGCGGGCCGGCGCCCTTGGCCAGCTCGCTCAGCGAGCGACGAGCCCCGGCGAGGAAGTCCTCCCGCAGCTCGGGGCTCTTGATGGCCTGGGCGACCTGCGCGATCCCGCGGGCGGTGGCGTCGAGCTGCTCGACGTCCTTCGGGCCGAACCCGTTCTTGAGGCCCTTCCCGAAGTCCTTGAGCGACTCCTCATAAGCACGCACCGCGGCGCGCTTGTCGAGCCACCCGTTGAGCTCGGCCAGCGCCGTGGAGAACTGCTGCGCACCGCTCGCCGCGGACCTGGCACCTGCGCCGGCCTCGCGAAAGTCGCCACCGAGCTCGCCCGCGGCGTCACCTGCGAGTCGGGCTGAGTTCTCGGCGCCGGCGAGAGCGTCGCGGTACTGCGGGAGCATCCCGAGGAGCTGGCTCGTCTTATCCGACGACAGGCCCATGTCGCGTGCCAGGGCCGCGAACGCCTCGCCCGCGGCCGGCGCGCCGCCGGTGGCCGCGATGTTCGCGAGGGCCGCGTCAATGGCCTCGAACTGCGCCGTGGCCTCGTCGACCCGGGAGTCGGAGCCCAGGAACGAGAACGACTCGTAGACCTGGTCCTGGAACTGCTGGGCGTAGTTGGCGTCGGTCAGCCGCGCGAAAGACTCCCCGAGGTTGTCGAACTCCCCGCCCAGCTTCGCCGGCGCGCCGGAGTTGCTGAGGTCGAGGAGCTGGCTCGTCACGCCGTTCAGGCCGGTGTCGAGCCCCTCGAACTGGGTCTGGAGCGAGTCGACCACGGCCAGAGCGGCCAGGGTCGCGCCAGCCACTCGCGCGGCGGCAGCGACCTTGTCGAGGCCGCCGCTGGTGCGCTCGGCGCCGATGCCGACCCGGTCCAGGTTGGTAGCAAGCGCAGTCGACAGCGACCCGCCGATCGCGGCGGCCCGGTTGAAGGTGACCAGCGCGGCGGCCGCAACAGCCAGCGGGGGCCCCACCGGCGACGAAGCGATCGCGCCCAGCGCGTCGACGAACATCGTCAGGACCGGCACCACGTCGCTGCCGAGCGGCGCGGTCGCCTCGACGATGCTGGCGACGGTCTGCACCATCGACCCGAGCAGGTCGATAACGAGGGGACCCGACTCGCGGATGTAGCCGACGAAGTCCTGAAAGCTGTCGTTCTCGGAGAGCTGGCTACTCCACTCCGCGAAGGACTCGGTCATCTCGACCATCCCGCCGGAGAAGTCACGGGCGACCGGGGCGAACCCCACGATCAGGTTCGCGATGCCCTCGGTGACGTTGCCGAACGACTCGCCCAGATCGCGCAGCGTGGGCGCGGCGTCGGTCTCGAGGTAGTCGAAGAACTCCGTGTAGCCGTCGCCGGCCAGCCCTTCGCCCGACTCACGGGCCAGCTCACCCATCGCCGACGCGAGCTGGGAGACGATCGAGGTCACCTCGGGACCGCGTGTCAACAGCGCGTCGATGCCGTCCTCGAGCCCGGGCAGCAGCCCAGCGCGCGCGGCCATCTGCAGCTCGGAGAGCTGCGGGGCGATCTCCTGCAGGTACCGCACGAACTGCGCACCAGCGGGACCGAGCTTCTCCATCTCGACCCGCATCGCCTGCAGGTTCTCGGCGGTCGGCTCGAGGCGGGCCTTCTCGACGGCCTTCATCGCGTCGCCGAGACCCCGCATCGCCAGCACAGTCACCCCGACCCCGCCCGCAAGGGCCGCGAACTGGCCCGTCAGCGCGACGAGGCCGCCCACTGCAGCAGCACCGAGAGGCACCACGGCGGGCCCGAGGGTCACCAGCAGGTCCCGGGCGATCGTGAGGCGCCCCGAGAGCTTGTCGACCTCCTTGCCGGCGCCGTCGGCGCTGCGACCCAGGCCGTCGACGTCGCCGCTGGCCTTGCGGCTCGACTCGCCGACCCCGTCGATCGCCTTCGAGCCCTTGATGCTGGTCCCGTCGACCTTCCGGATCGCGGCGTCCAGCTCGAGGGTCTTCGCGATCGGCTTGTCGAGGCGCTGGCTGTACATGTCCTCGAGCTGCAGCAGCACCTTCTCCAGGCGAGTGGCCACGGGTCGCCCTCCTTCGTTCGGGGGTGCTCGACGGCCACACGCCGGGGCATGTGGGTCAGGCGGGGCTCGGGGGCGTGCGGGGTGCCACCTCGGCGGTGAAGGCCAGGTCGTCGGGGGCGTAGTCCTGGTCGGCGACCCACACGGTCACGCCGTCGCTGTGGTGGTACGGGAACCGGTCGCTGCGCTTCTCAGCCCACCGCGTGAAGGTCCCGTCGTGGTAGGGCCGGTCCTCGTGCAGGCGCTGGTACTTCGCCAGCGCCGCTGCCCGCTCCATCGAGGCCTGGCACACCCGCAGGTGAGGGAAGAACGGGCGCTCGGGGTCGGAGCACTCCTCGACCGGGCGGCCGCAGTGAGCGCACTCGCTATGGCGGCGCTCCTGCTCGGCAGTCCACCGCGCGATCCACCAGCCCTGCTCCTGCTCGGGCAGGGCGTACCACTCCTCGGTGGTTCGGCCGAGGGCCGCGGCGAGGTCTAGGTCGCGCTGGAGGTGCGGATTGCGCTCGAGAACCTCTCGGCTTTTGGGTCGGCGACCAGCCCCCGGTTCAGGTTCAGCGCGCTGATCCACAGGGTGTCGAACTGGCCGGCCGAGAGTCGACGCAGCCGCTTGCGGAACGCCGCCTCGGAGTCGAAGACCGGGCCCACCACGGTGCGGTGCGTCTCGTCGTCGGGATCGACGAAGTGCAGCAGCGCCTGGGGAAACGTGTCGGTGTTGACCATGAACCCGCGGTCCTCGGGGTGGACGACCTCGACGGCGTTCCCGTCGGCATCGGTCTCGCTGCTCTTGCGCGGCAGGTGCTCGCGCAGCAGCTCACGGAACTCGACGTGCCCGATCGTCTCCACTATCCACGCCTCGGCCCGCTCGGCAGCCTCGTCGGCGAACGCCGCGTAGGCAGCCTGGGCATCGATCAGCGCCAGCGTCTGGTCGGCGCCGGTCTCCCCGGTGTCACCGCGCCGACGCGGGGCAGCGGGCACGAGATCGGCCCGGTGGGCGTTGCGCTCGGCGATGCCGACCTTCGTGCGCAGGTCGACGAGCTGCTCCATGTCGCCGTCGGTGTAGATCAACACGGTGTGTCGCATAGGTGGTCCTTCGCTCTGGGCGGGCCCGACAGGGCCGACAGGTGGTGCACTCCCCGGCGCGGCTGTCGGACCCGCGCCGGGGAGTGGTCTTGCGGTGGGCGCTCGCTCAGGCGATGAGCGGGCGCAGGAACGCCGGCTGCGCGGTGATGGCGAAGCCGCACGTCGCGGCAGCCTCGCCGGTCTCCCCGGCGCCGGCCTTGGTCGGCATCGAGGGGCCGAACGAGTTCGGGAAGACATCGACGAACTGGCCGATGGCGAAGTCGATCTCCTTGGCCACCGCCAGGCGCCGCACGAGGAACCCGTCGACACCACCGAGGAACAGCTCCCAGGCCTTCTTGCCCGGGGAGGCCGCGGCGGCCTGCGGCGACAGCGCGTAGAGCATGTCGCCCCCGCCGAAGGTGGTGGTCCCGATGCGCTCGTACTGCGCGGTGTCGCCCTTGCGGCGCTCGGCGGTGACCCGGTTCGTGCTCTGGGTCGGGTCACCGGTGGCGTCGAAGAGGATGTCGGTGATGTCGAGGGCCGAGGTCGCGGTGACCTCGGTCAGCTTGGGGGTCTGGATGTCCGCGATCGCGGGGACCCAGATCCAGTTCTCGCGACCGTAGGTGACGGCGGGGTCGGGCCGCATCGGCTTAGGCACTGGCGTTCTCCTTGGTGGTGTCGGTCTGCTGGCCGTCGGTGTCGGTTCCCGACAGGGACTCGGCTCGCTCGTCGTCGGCGCTCAGCGCGGCCGCGAGCTCCTTCTTGTTGCGCGGGGCCTCCACGACGACGAACTGCTGCTCGTCGCCTCGGGCGTCGTTGCGGCGCTCGACCTCCTGCTCGAGGTCGGCCTTGAGCCACGTCATGTAGCCCTCGGCCGGCTCGCTGGCAGCGGCGGTGGCTGCCTCGTCGGGGGCGACGGCGTAGACCGGGGCCAGGGGCTCCCCGGTGAGCGGGTCGATCGCGTCACCGGGGAGCTCGGTGTACGCGCCGTGCGGGAGGGCGCTGCGGCGGATGGTGCGCTGGTGGCCGGTGTCGTTGTCGAGGACACGGACCCAGGTGGAATCGGGCATGCGGCTGCTCCCCTTTCAGGGGCTCGGGTGGTGCGGGACGGTGGGTCAGAAGGTCCAGGTGTCGGAGCCGACGAACAGGTCGCCGTCGGGCTCCGTCGCGGTCGAGGACTCGAAGGCGATCGGGCCGAGGTCCCCGGGCAGGATCTGCTCCTCGAGCGCGGCACGGACCTCGCCGCGGAAGTCGCTGACCGTCGCCTTGAGCGCTGCGGCGTACTGGGTCGTGATGCGCCCCGCGCTCACGGTGACGATGCCGCTACGCCGCGTTGGGGCAACGAACCGGCGGTACAGGCTGACCACGATCTTGTTGCGGGGGTCCTTCGCGGCGGTGTCGGAGTCGACCGCTCGCGGCCGCTCGGGGTAGCGGGCGTTGATCGCTGCCACCACCGCCGCGAGCTGCTGCTCCTCGGTCAAGGGGCTCACCACAGGATCCGGCCCATCATCTGCTGGACCTCCTGGCCGAACGAGGGGCCGATGACGTCCTGCGAGCGCAGCAGGTTGTGGTGCGGTACCGTCTGGCGCCCGACCGCGTCCTCGAAGCCGGTGGCCATGCCGCCCTGACGGCGAGCGACGTCGGGCCCGTACTCGGCGCTGTAGGTCGCGGTGCCGAACCCGACGAACGTCGGGCGGGGCTCCCATGTGAAGGCCCGGTGGTAGTGCTTGCCGGGCTTCCCCGCGCGCTCCCGGGCCGACTCCTTGGCCAGCATGTTGCCTGCCCGGGCACCTGAGTCGACGACCTTGCGGGCCTCGGCGGGCAGCTTGCGGCGGCTCTTGGCCATGTCGCCGGCCAAGCCGGGCAGGCCGCTGCTCATCGATGCGCGCACGTCACCACTCCTCGGGTCGAGCGACGGCAACGACGGAGACCCTCAGCGCGGTGGCGAGGTCTTCGCCGTCGGCCTCGACGACGCGGAGTACTAGGCCGGCGTGCTCGCCGGCCTGGATGTCGACGTAGTCGTTGTCGCGCAGGTTGGACGTCCCGGCGGGGAACTCCGCCATCCGGGCTGCGACCTCGAACTCGACCCCGCCGACGGTCTTGGTGGTCGAGGGGGAGGAGGTCCCAGCGCCGGAGAGCTGCATCGGCAGGTTGGTGTGCTCGTCTGCCCAGACCGGCACCCGCACGCCGTCTCGGGCCACGGTGTCACCGGTGGGGCGCCGCACCCGCACCCGCGACCGCATGAGCTGCTCGCGGGCCAGGCGCCGGCGGCGCAGGATCCCCTCGACGTTCACCCGCCGAGACCCACGACGTAGACGCCAGGGGCGGCGTAGGCGGTCGCCACGGGCCGTAGCAGGACGTACTCGGCCGGGGTGATCTCGAGCAGCCCCGAGGCGGCGGCCTGGTCGGGCTCCCAGGAGACGTCGTCGGCGCTCTCACGCTTTGATCCGTCGAGGTTCTTGAGCACCCGCAGAGCGGCCTGGGCGAGCACCTGCACCACGTCGGCGCGGAGGTCGTCGGCTGCGGGGGTGCCAGCGTCGAGGCGGGTGGCGATGTCGGGGACGTTGCGGCGGACCATGCGCCAGGCGTCGGCGAGGAACGTCTCTGCGTTGACCGTCTCCTGGGGGTTGAGGGAGCGCCACCGCTTGGTGACGTCGGCGGGGGTGGCCGGGTTCTGCATGGTGACGCTCCCTTCCCGGGTGGTTGAGCTCGGTCAGATGAGGCGGGTGGCGCCGGTCTCGACGTTGCGCTCGACCTGCACCTCGGTGCCGTCGGGGCGCTTGGCGGCGTAGGTCTCGACCCGGTCGTTGCTGGTGTCGCGCTCCGCCACGGTCTGGGTGACCGGAACGACGCCGTTGACGGTTCCGTGTCCCGCGGCTGCGGCGGCGGCCTTGTCCGGGCTGACCGTGCTGGCGATCTCGGTCGGGTCGGTGGTGTCGGCCGGCCCGTCGCCGGGGGCCGTGGTCGAGGGCTTGCTGGTGTCCTCGTCGAGCCGGGTCTCGCTCGGGTTGGTCGAGGCGTCGGCGGCGGCGACGTCGGCGTCGAACTTGGCGACGGCCGCGCGCTTCTCGTCGGCGGTGCCCTCCGAGGGCAGACCGCGCTCGTTCAGGGCGGTCTCGAGGTCGTCGCCGGTCAGCTTGGTGGTCATGCTGTTCTCGCTTTCGGGGTGGCGGATGGTGCGGTGCGGTTCCTGCTGGGCCCCAGCGCGGGCGGCGCCGCCGATGTGGCGGGCCGCCCGCGGGGTGGGGCACGTGGCGCCGGGGCGCCGGGTGGGTCAGCGGTTGCGGACGCCGCGCAGACGGGCCGCGGCCTTGCCGCCGAAGGTCGCCAGGCCGCAGTAGAACTCCAGGCGGTGGCGGTAGACCGGCTTCTCGTTGATCTCGCCGAGGTCGTAGGCGTCGACGCCGCCGTTGGTGAGCCCGGTGACGCCCTGGTCGCCCTCGTCCTCGCCGAACTTCACCGCGTAGACGCTGGAGGCGTCGGTGCTGGTGCCCTGGGTCTCGGTCTGGGGGATGATCGCGGTCCCGTCGGGGCGCAGACCGATGTCGAGCACGGGGATGCCGTTGTAGACCGCGACCCGCTTGCCGGTGAGGTCCTCCTTCACCAGCTCTGCACCGCCGAGGCGTCGACCGGCCGAGAGGATCCGCTGCACGATGAAGCTGTTGGCGTAGACCGCGCCGTTGGCGGCGTTGATGCCCGGCACCGCAGCGAGCAGCGAGTCGAGGGCGTCGAAGAAGTCGTGACCGCCCTCGACCACGCCCATGCCGTTGGTGCCGGCGTCGATCACCTGGGCGCCGACGAGGCGCTTCTTGAGCCCGTCGAAGCCCTTCGGCTCCACGACGATGTCGCCGTTGATGAAGGTGTCCTGGTACTTGTACGAGGCCGCCTTGATCTTCATCGCGAGCTGGGTGGCGCGCTGGTCGTTGAGGTTGCCGCGGGTCTTGACGATGAACCGGTCGACGTCGGCGTCGCCACCGAGGATCGACAGGGTCTCGGTGCGCTGCACCACGGTGCCGGTCGACTCGACGTAGGCCTCGTTGACGCCGCGGAACGCCACTCCCGGCAGGGTCGCCTCCTGGTTGTAGGCGTAGGCGTTGCCCTCGATGGGCATGAGCGGGATCCGGTCGAGCAGGGGGGACTCCTGCACGAAGGTCTCCTGGACGCCGCGCTGGAGGTCGTCCTTGGACAGCAGCGCGGCCTGGGCGAGGGTGAGTGCCATGTGGGCGGTCTCTCTTTCTGGGGTGGGTGCTGGGGCCCGGGCGCGGCTGGTCCGCGGGGGCTACTTCTTGGTGCCGGCCTCGATGGCCGCGCGCATGCGGCTGCGACCGGTGCCGGTGTCGGTCTTCGAGCGGTCACCGGTGACGCCGATCCCGGCTTCGGCGGCGGTCGCCGGGGGCGGCTTGCCGTCGTCGAGCAGGTAGGGCTTGCTCTTCGCGAGCCCGTCGACGAGGGCCTTGAGCGCCTTGGCGTCGACCTCGCCGTCGTCGTCGACGGTGATCTCGGAGAGCTTCGACCCGAGCTGGGTGATGACGTCGGAGGGGTCACGGAACTTCGCGCTGATGGCCAAGACCTTGGCCTCGGTGCGCACGACCCGGGCGTTGGCCCGCTTCGTGGCCTCCGACTCGCCCTCCTTGCGGGCCGCGTCGATCGCCTTCTCCTGCTCGCTCTTAGATGCGTTGCGCATCTTCTCGAGCTCGGCGGCGTTCGCCTTCGCGTCCTTCTTGGCCTGGTCCCGCTCGGCCTTCATCCGGTCGAGCGCCTGCTTCCCGGCGTCGCCGAGCGCAGCAGCAGCCGCGTCCTCCTCCGCCTTCGCCGCCGCAGCAGCAGCAGCAGCAGCAGCGGCGGCGTCGTCGCCCCCGCCTCCTCCGCCGTCGGGGTTCTCCTCCATGCGGAACAGGCCGTGACCGAAGCGGGCCTGGTTGCGGGCCATGAACTCGTCGGCGAGCTGCTGGATGTCGGCGGGGATGACGAAGGGGTTCTGCATGGTGGTGCCTCCGTTGCGGAGTCAGCCCGACGCCTTGCGCGTCAGGTGGTCAGGTAGCCGTAGAGCCGCAGCAGACGCAGGACGTCCTCGGGGCTCTCGGCGTAGCGGTAGATCGCCTCGGGTCGCAGCCGGACCCGGCGGGTGGGGTTCGCGCGGCGCCACTGCGCACGCTTCGTGGTGCCCTCGGTGGTCGCCTTGACCCGCCGGCCGAGCACCTCAGCGGTGACCATGCCGCGGCGGGCGTTGATGACCTTGCTCGGGTCGGCGCCGTCGCGGATGGCGTCGGTGTCGGCCTTCGAGAGGCCGCGGATCATGCCGCGGTCTAACGCCTCCTGCGGGGAGAAGACATAGCCGGCGTCGTGGGCGTCTTCCCAGGACTCCACCGGCACCATCACGCAGTCACAGGTGGGCGGGTGACGATCGAACTCCTCGACGTCGCGGTAGACCCGACCGGCGAGCACGACGCAGCGCGGGCACGAAGGCCCCACGAGCACCCGCACGTAGTTCTGCCACTCCGGCCGGGCCACGATCTCGGCCTGGGAGGCTGAGCGGGCGGCGTCGCGGACCTGCCCGGCGACGACGTTCTCGACGTCGGTGATGAAGTCGACCACGCTGGTCCACCACGGCTCGGGGAGCTCCTCGACCGGGGCCGGCTCCACGGCGTCGACGACCGCGATGATCTGCTCAGAGGCAGGCAGGCCGATCGAGGAGACACCGGCGAACGCGCGCGGATCGATCAGCGGCCTGCGCGAGCCCGACATCGCGGCGATCGCAGTCACGGCGGAACGAGCACCGGCGAGCTGGTAGGCCGCGAGGGTGTCCATGACCCGTCGCATCGGCGCGCGGACCTGCAGCAGCTCCGCAACCGCCGCGGCGGCCGCCACCGCGATCTGCGACTGCGCGGAGTAGTGGCTACGCGCCTGCTGCTGCGTCGGCGTCGCCGGCACCGCTGATCGCCTTCATCCGCGCCTGCGTGGCCGGGTCGAGCAGCTCGAACGGCTCGGCCGCGCGCTCCTCGCGGAGCTCCTCGAGCCACCGGTCGACCTTCGTGATCGTGGCGCCCGGGATCATCGCCCACGCTGAGCCGCGCGGGAAGCCGGTGGCGATGAGCTTGGTGATCGCGTCGATGGTCTGCGCGAACGAGCGGGCCTCGCCGTCGCCCCAGATGACCTCAGAGGCAACGTCGTCGATGTCTTCGCCGCGCGCCCGGTTCGCCAGGCGCATCACGTGCTCGTGGGACTCCCCGGCCGCGGTCTGCAGGTCACCGACGAGCGCCGCGAGGGTGGACTCCGCGCCGGCGAGCGCGTCGCCCGACAGGTTCGCCATCCGGGTCAGCAGGTACTGCGGCGGGACCTGCCCGGTCGCGAAGAGCTGCGAGAGGAACGAGTCGAGCACCTCGATGTAGTTGCTGAGGTTCGACTCGGCCAGGTCGAAGACCTTCGTGTCCTTGCCCGGGAACACCAGCGCCCGGTCCACACCGACGCGGCCCGGCTTCGACAGCAGCGCGATCGGCTGACCGCGCTCGTCGAGCACGGGCGTCCCGTCCGGGTTGCGCTGCAGCACCGGGTTGCCCTGCGCGTCGCGGATCACCGGGTCGTAACCGGTGAAGACCCGCTGGCGGTAGGCCGAGAACTGCATCGCGAGGAGCGTGTTGAAGCGGATCGTGTTGACCGCGTCCTGCTGCGGCATGAGCTGGTCAATCGAGGGGTGGGTCTGGCCGTCCTCGTCGATGTTCAGCGAGTACGGCACGAACGGGACCTCGCCGAGCGGGTTGACGCCCTCGGTCACGAACGACCACAGGCCCGAGCCGTTCTCACGCTCGAACCGCACGAACGAGTCCTCGTCGTAGACGATGCCCACCTCGCCCTGGGTGGCCACCGGCGTCGGGGTCCACAGGGCGGTCGCGTTGCGCTTGCGGACCGCGAACGTCTTCACCGCCCACGACACCCGGGTGGTGTCCTCGGGGTCACGCTCGAGCCAGACCCGCTTGCCCGACTCCACCCGTAGCAGCGGCGACTTCGGCCGCGCGGCGTTGGGCCAGACGCCCATGATGCCCAGGTCGTGCACCATCATGTTGATGTAGAGTTGTCGCTGGATGAAGTCGCCCCGGTTGGCCTGCCAGACGTCCTCCCACGCCGTCTTGTCCGCGGCCTGGTCGCGACCGGTGCGGAACCCGTCGACGCGGAGCCGCTGCACCGGCGCCTGCATGGCCAACTTGAGCCAGTTCGCCGTCGACTGGTCCTGCAGCGCCTGGTACTCCTCGTTGACGCCCTCAGGGGCATACGGGGCGTCCTGATTGCCGTCGAAGTAGTCGCGGCGACGCTTCCACCGCGGCGCCTGCTCCTTGAGGCTGGCCGAGCCCATGTCGAGTCGCTCGAGAGCGGTCTTCCGGTCCATCACGGGCCGCTCCCTTCTGCTAGCTGAACCCGTACATGACGTTCGAGATCCCAGCCGGCTGGCGGTCCAGCCAGCCCGCAGCCCGCTCCGCCGAAGCCGCCTCGTGGGCGAGGATCGAGGTCACGGCGGCGTCGATCTTCTGGTGGGCCGCCGGCTTGCCGAGGGTGTAGGTACGCCCACCCCTGGAGATCAGCTTCCGCGCGTTGCGCATGTGCGTGATCGTGATCGGACAGCCGTCGTGGGTGATCCATGACAGGTCGGCCTCAAACCGCCGGATCGCAGGGAACATCCGCGCCAGCGAGGTGGTCGGGAACTCCAGGAACCGGTCCTCGCCCCACCGGGCGGCCCACTGATCGATCTCGGAGGCCCACGACGTCTCGTCATGGAACCCCGGGTCACAGAACGCCTGGCGAAGGTCGTAGGTCTCGACGATCTCGACCCACGCGGCGAAGACCTCGCTGCGCGGAATGTGCCCGTCGTAGTCCTTCGGGTTCCACACCGTCGGCCGCCGGTCCGGACCCCACCGCGGGGTGAAGATGAGCCCCTCGCGCGTCTCGGCCTTGATCGCGGTCCAGTCGTCGGACTCACTGCCGTCGAAGCCGGCACAGATGCCCGTCCCGGGTGGGGGACTAGGCAGCCACATCAGCGCGCCTCGCGTTCCACACACCCTCGGGCAGCCACGCGCCGCCGCCGGCCACGACCCGGTTGCCGAAGAACCGCTCCGCCTGCGCCGGGTCGCCAGCTGTGACGAGCTTGAGCGCGAGCGCCTCGATCGAGTCGAGGTTGACGTGGTCGGAGCCCTCGTAGACGTAGGCGTGGATCTTGCGCCGGTTCGTCTTCGTCAGGTAGCTCAGCGGCTTCCCGTCGGGCCCGAACAGCTCGGGGTTGGTGTCGGGGTTGCGGTAGTAGGTGAAGACGTCGGGCAGGTTCTGCTCGAAGTACGTCTGCGCGAACGACTGCACCGCGGGGTCCCAGCAGTTGCTGGTCTGCTTCCCCCGGCCGCCCATGCCCGCCGCGCCGCGCTCCTGGGCGTCGGCGACGTCGACCATGCCGTTGTGGACGGTGTAGAGCCCGGACTCGTCGTGCAGGTAGTCCGAGATCGGGTTACCCAGTCGAGAACGGGCGCTCGAGGTGACCATGTCGATGCGGTCCGACTCCGGGTCGGACCCCTCGGCCACCACGCGGATGAAGTCGCCGCGGGGCAGCAGCAGGTCGGCCAAAGGGGAGCCCTTGCGCCGGATCATCGAGTTCAGCGGGCCCCACACGTTCTTCACCTGGTCGGCGGAGTTGGCGGTGAGCTGGATCAGCGGCGACGGGTGACGGGTGGCCATCGGCTCACCCGGCTCGTACTCGAAGTACCAGCCGCACTTGCAGCCCTGCTGGTCACAGCGGTAGACGTCCCCGCGCTTCGCCCAGCCTGCGAACAGCTCCGGGCCCACCGCTGAGACACAGGTCAGGCATGCCGCCCACGGACCCTTGCCGGTCTTCTGAGGCGCGATGACCTGGGTCAACCGGTACTGGAACGCCTGGTTCATCGGCGGGTCGTCGGGGTCGTAGACCGCGTCCTCGCGCACCCGGTAGTGGTTCGCGGTGCACCAGAACTGCCAGTCGTACTGCCGAAACGGGCGCCCCTTCTTGAAGCCGCCCGGGATCACGCAGTGCTGCTCGATCCACTGGTCGACCAGGTCGCCTGTGGTCGGGAAGTCGATCTTCCCGGGTCCCTCGGAGTGCAACCTCAGTCCCGCATCCGGCGACGGGTCCGGCGCTGGCCGACCTCATCACCGGTCGCCGGGTCCGAACCGCCGTCAGCCCCGTCGCTCGGCGCCGCCGGGGGAGCGCCAGCACCGACCTCGACGGCCGCGATCGCCCAGCCGTTCTCTCGCATCCCCGCCGGGGTCAGCGCGATCTGGTCGGCGAAACGGTGCAGGCTGCCCTTGTCAGCGGCCGTCGCGTCACTGCCTTCGCACACCACGAAGGTCCGCACGTACATCGCCACCGTGGGCCACCGCCACGGCTCCATCGACCAGGCGCACGCCTGCGGGTAGGTCCAGACCTGCTCCCACAGCGCGAGCTCGCGCTCGTGGCGCGCCTGAGTCGCCTCGTCGTCGCGCACCTGGTAGCGCCGCTTGCCCTCCGACTCCCACCGCATCACGGCCACAGCCGGCAGCGGGAACGCCGGCACCTCGTCGGCGTAGCCCTCGTTCGGCAGCGCCTGCAACGAGTAGCCCCGTCGCTCCGAGGTCCGTGACTTCGGGTCAGCACCCGGCCCGGAGCGGTTGCGGCGGCCTCCACTGGTCACGGCGATCGACCCCCCTCACGGCGTAGCGCCGCAGCGGCTCGACGACCCCGCGCCGCGCTATGCGCCTGGTGGTGTCCCCGAAATCTTTGAACCCCGCACACCTCGGAGACGCCTCCTCCGCGGTCCCTATGACCGGGCCCGCCAGGGGGTGCCCCCAGGGGGTATCTCACATGTGAGATGCGTAGGAGGTGGCGAGGTTGCCGGGCGGGCACTCGGGTCCGCGGAGGATGGTGCGGTCGGCGTCGTCGTGGCCGAGGTGCCATGAGGCTGGGTCGACGTGGTGCGGTTGGCCCTTCTCGGCGCAGCGCCAGCAGGTGAACTGTTCGCCTGCGTCCATGCGGCGCTGCAGGTCGCGCCGCTCGCGGTCGTAGCTGGTGTCGTAGCCACGGGCTTGGCGTCGGCCTCGTGCTGCGTCCCGGTGTCGTGCACAGGCTGGGCAGCGTGTGCTCGTGGTGGGGGCGGAGCAGTCGAGGCAGGGACGCTTGGCCACGAGGGCTGACCTCCTGCGCAGACAGCGAACGGCGCCGAGTGAGAGATCACCGGCACCGTCCGTTACAGCGTAGAGCATGGGCCGGGATCTGGGTACACAGATGGTCAGGTCCGGCGTGCCGGGGTATGGCAGCCTGACGCCCGTGACCGACGAGGACCAGAAGCCGCAGCCCTCTCGCGCCTCTCGCGCGCTGATGTTCGTTGAGCGCCACGCGGTAGCGCTGGCCTCGCTGCTCGGTGGGCTGATCGTGGGTGGGCTGCTCGGGTGGTGGGTCGCTAGCTACGTGCAGTGCTCGGCTGGGGACAGCGGGTGCGAGACCAACGTCGACGCGGTCGGCGCGGCGGGGACGTGGGTCGGTGGGCTCGGCACCATCGGTGCGGTGCTGTTTGCCGTCGTGGCGTTCCGCAGCGAGGAGTCAGCCCGACGCCAGGAGCGGCAGTTGGCCGAGGTGGCCGAGGCCGACAGGCGCCGAGAGCTTGAAGCAGCAGCCGAGGAGCGCGCAGTTCTTGCTGCAGACCGCGAGCAGCGCGAGCGAGAGCGGGCAGAGGCGGACGCTCGAATGCAGCTTGAGGCCGACGCAGTGTCGCCCTTCCTGAAGGTCGGCGGGACCAGCTCAATGTTTGTTTCAATCCTGACAGTCGGCGTATATAACGCGAACGCCACCGCTGTCGCCTACAAGGTGAAGATCGTCCACCCTGAGTGGGGGCCGTTACCAGAAATGCAAGCCGTTGCAGCAGGGCGCCGCGAGTCCTACAACCTCGGGGTCGGGACCCACCCAGTCAAGTCGACGGCGATTCCCGCCGGTTGGCTCCCGCACAGCGATGAGGCACCTGCATTCCTCAAGCGGCAGGCCGAATTCGTGACCATTTCCTTCGTGATGCACGATCGCTCCTGGCGAAAGACCGGGTCTGGCGTCGCAGAGCGAATCGACCTGCTCTAACGGGGTCTCTTAACGGCCGTGCGCTTGCCGTACATTGCTCGATGTGAACCCGGGGGACGCGGACTGGTGGTGGCAGTACGGCTTCGACGGGATAGCAGGAGGCGTCATCGGCGGCGCTGTCACGGCGGGAGCTGTTGTCGCTACGTTGCGACACGAGAGGGAACGGGCTGACCTCGAGGCCGCGAGGGCCGTTGCTGCCCGGCTCCACGGGATGGCGTGGCATAGCCGCGACCTGATTCGCAAAGGGCCGTCCGACGAGGCCGTCGCGGTGCTAAGTGACATGGTGCAGGTTGCCTTCGAACTGTCCTCTCGGTGCAATTCCCGCTGGCCCAAGTTCTCTAGCTTCCCGGTGAGCATGGTCGACGCGATGACCGACCGCATCACCCCGGTGCCTGGTTCGCCAACAGCGGTCGAGACCGCCACAACACTGATGGGCGTTCTTGGAGCGTGGATTGGTGACCCCAAGTTCTACGAATCCGGTTATCGGAAGCGCCTCAAAAAGGCTCGGAATGCTGCGCGCAACGCCCTCCGATGGGTCTTTGACCTCTGTGTCAGGCGCTGAAGTGCACCATGATCATCGCGCCCCACGGCACACCACGGCCTGCTTGACGTCGTAGAGCTGTCGGCCGTGCTGGTCGCGGCCCCGCTTCGCCACCCGGCCGCGGTTGGCCCAGACGCGGACGGTGCCCTCGGCGATGCCGTACTGCTCGCGGAGCTGGGAGGCGGTGAGGGCGCTGGCGTACTGCAGGTAGTCGCCCTTCACGCGGCGGTCGTAGTCGGCCGGGGTCCACCACTGGTGGCAGGCGGGGCAGGTCCAGCGGTCGTCGGCTGGGTTGCTGTCGAGGACGGGCTCGACGACGGGGGACCAGCACCACGGGTCGGGGCAGTGTGTGGCGTCGGTGGGTGCGGGGCCGTGGCAGCGGGCGCAGCGGTGGTCGGTGGTCTCGGTGTCGGCGTAGACGCGGATCAGCTTCGGTCCCTGGCAGGCGGGGCAGGGGGCGCCCTGGTCGTCGCGGTCGCCGTCGGTGAGGACGTTCTCGAGGTGGGCGTGGCAGCGGGCGAGGTCGTCGGCGAGCTCGTCGAAGGCGAAGCCGGGGTCGTGGGCGAGGCGGGTGAGGTGGGGGGCGAGGTAGTCGCGGGCGGTGGTGAGCTGGACGCGGGCGGCGGTGGGTGCGGGCTGGTCGAGGTGGTCGCGCACGTTGTGCTCCCACACGCCGAGGACCCACAGGGGGTGGAGCTCGTCGCGGTTGTCGTCGTGGATGGCCATGACGGTGGGGCAGTAGTCGCGGCGGGCCCAGGCGCAGGACGGGTGGCCGCAGGTGCGGTGTGCGCAGGTGGGGCCGGCGGTGACGAGGGGGGTGTGCATGGGGCAGTCGAGCGGGGTGCGGCAGCCGCGGGTGGTGAAGGCGTGGGCGATGCGTCGGCGGAACCCGTCGACGCGGGCGGCGGGGCCCTCGAGCATCGCGGCCTGGCTGTTGATGCCGGCGACGATGGCCTCGCCGAGGAGTCGGGCGGAGGCGCTGTAGATCCCGGCGAGGGCGGTGCGGGTGTCGCCGATGCAGGAGGCGCAGGTGAGGTCGGGGCCGCGGCCTTCGACGGTGACGTGGGTGTGGCGGCAGACCTGGCAGTGCCGCTCGGGGCAGGGCACGCAGCCGGGGCAGCCGGCGTCGTCGCAGCCGGGCTGGTGGGTGAGGAGCATGCGGGGCTGGTCGCGTCCGGTGGAGTGGCAGCGGTAGTCGCTGAGCTGGCCGGCGGGGTGGGTCAGGTGGGTGGTCGTCATGCGCTGGCGCCCTTCCGGCGGGTCTTGCGGTTGCCCTTGGTCTTGTCCCCGACGTGCCAGTGCTCGGCGTGGCACCAGTAGATGTGCTGGTTCTTCGCCTCGCCCCTGCGGCGCAGGCCTTCGAGGTGGTCCTGGGCGTCGCGCTGGGTGTAGTGCGGGATCTTGTGGGGCCACCGGCAGCCGCCGGGCCCGATCGGGGCGGCCATCAGCGGCCGGCCCGGGCGCGACGGGAGCGGGAGCGGCGGGCGCGTGCCCTGGTGCGGGCCCTGGTGCGGCGTCGGTACGCGTGCCCGTCGATCGGCAGGGGCACGGGGTGGTGGTCGTCGTAGGGGCTGAGGCTCCTGACGAAGGCCTTCCACTCCTGCCAGATGTCGCTATTCACACACCCGGCGAGGGACCACACGCTGGCGCGCTCGGCCCATGCAAGGGCCTGCCGCATCGCGGCCTGAGCGCTGCTGGCCGCGGGGATGTAGACCATCGAGTTGGCGCCGTCGAAGCCGAGCACCACCGGCTCGGCCTCGGCTCGCGCGTCGGCCGGCGGGGGCACAGGGTTGCGCCAGGCCACGGCTGCCGGGTCACGGGGTGTCGAGTCGCTCATCGGGGGTTCCTCTCCAGGGCGTCAGCCCATGGGTCGGTGGTGGGCCGGCGGGGCGGGATTGCCTGCGCCGGCGGGTGGTCGTCGGGTGGGTGAGGTGGGTCCAGGGCCGAGCCGTCGACGCACCGGTCGAGCTCGGCGAGGGTGCCGCCCCAGCGCGCGCCGCGACCGGCGACGGTGTGCAGCCAGCGGCCGAACATCAGCCCGACCAGCTCGCCGCAGCGGCGGCAGCGAAGACCCTCGTGGTCTTCCTGGGGGTCAGTCACGAGGGGCGCCAGGTGAGGGCAGTCCGGGCCGACTGAGGTGATCGAGGAGGGCGCGCACCGCAGCGCGCATCGTCACCTTGTTGGCCTCGGGCACGTCGGCCCAGGGCGCGCGAGATCGCGCCTGCGTTTGCCAGCCGGCCGAAACGGCAGCGGCCTCGTATGCGTCGTGCATGACCATGCAGGCGGCCTCAATCTCGTCCGACTGCGCTGACCGGTCGGCGCTCATCGGACGGTCGCCATCGAGAGCAGGTCGAGCGCCTTCGCGTAGGGCACCTCTAGGCGCAGGATGTGACCGCTCGACAGGCAGATGGCGGTCAGCTCGGGGGAGGTTGGCGTGCCTGGCGGCTTGGGGACCTGCTGCAGGGCGGTGACGTGCTCGGCGTTCACGGAGATGGTCTCGGTCAGTCGGACGAACATCGGGGCTCCTGGGTGTGGGTGGTGGGTCAGGCGGGTGCGGCGGCGATGCGGGTGATGTCGGAGCGGCGCTCCAGGCCGGCGACGGCGTCGTTGAGCGCTCGGTCGCCGACCACGCGGGACTCGTGGGCGACGACGTCCCTCTTCTCCTCGCGGCGGTAGCCGATGAGGACCCAGACACGGGTGGCGGGATCGCTCATCGCGTAGCACCTGACGTCGGGGGCGACGCGTCGTGCTGGCCGGCGGTCACCGCTCGGTCCCGTCGTTGCGGTAGCCGAGCAGGCGGTGCATCTGCGCGAGCAGCCGCCGGTCACCGGAGTGGGTCTCGCAGTAGCGGCCCTCCGAGACCGGGTGCGGGCAGGGGTAGCCGTCGAGGTCGGCCAGGCACGACCAGGGACCGCGGGCCGGAGGGTCCTCGTGCAACTCCTCCGCAGCGTGCTCGGCGTCGGTCATGCGGCTCACAGGTCGTCCCCGCCCCAGAACTCGACCATCTCGCGGCAGCGCGCCACGACCCGCTCGAGGGAGTTGAGGCGCCACCGGCCGAGGGCGTTGTTCGTGATCTCCGAGGCGATGGCGCCGGCAGCGTCGGCGTAGCCGCGGCGGTAGGCCCGGCGGTAGACCTCGACCACCGGGCTGGTGCGGGCGCCGTGCAGCGTCGTTGTGTGGGGCTGGTCGGTGTAGGGCCGCAGCACGCCGTCGAAGCGACGGACGGTGCGGCACCACGATCCCGACCTCACCCCGCAGTAGGCGCAGGCGATGTGGTCGAGGGCGAACTGCTCGGACTCGGTCGGCTGCGTGCGGCTCATGCCGACACCGCCCAGCCGATGAGAGGCTCCGCGACACCGACGGCGAGGAGCTCGGGCCGCTCGGTGGTCAGCTCGACGGCGGCCGCGATGACCGCGGTGGGCATGCTCGCGCCCCTCACTGGTCGACCTCGCCGTCGGTGTCGGCGTCCGTGTCGAGGTCGACGGCGCGGAGCACGACGCCGCTGCTGTGGCGCAGGCAGAGAGTGCCCGCGTCGCAGGCCGCGCAGCCGGTCGACCCGGTGTCGGGGTCGGGCTTCGTGTTGTCGTCGCGGGAGCGGGGCATCACGATGCCGCTCACGTGGGGGCTGGCCTCGGTCCAGTCGAGCATCGCGGGACGGTCAGACCCACCGAACTCCCACGACACCGCGCCGGTGGCGTGGCGGCCGACCTTGCCGACCCGGCCCAGGAAGTCGGGGTTCAGTACGATCGCCTCGGTCTTGGCCGGCTCGTGGTTCGAGACCACGTTGCGCCAGCCGCGGCCGGCGAGCGGCTCGGCCTCGACGACCTCCAAGTAGACCTTCTCCACGTCGGGGACCGCGAGGACCACGAAGGTGGCCTCCATGCCCTCGAGTGCCTCGTCGCCGGCGCCGCTGCCTGCGGGGGCGCGCACGTCGAAGTCGATGCTCAGCTCGAGGTTGCCGGGGGCGTAGTCCTCGGCGTCGATCTCCCCGGCCAGGGTCAGGACGTGGCCCAGGAGACCGCGGGCTCGACCGTGGCGGTCGGAGGCCACCACAGTGCGCTCGGGGGCGTCGGCGATGTCGGGCTCAGCGGTGTCGTAGTGGTGCTCCAAGTCCGGCACCCACGCGGTGACGAGGACGTAGCCGTCGGAGGCGATCAGCCGGACTCCGGTGGCGTACTCCTCGATCGTGACCGCCTTGTGCAGCGCGGCCGGGGCGTCCTTCTCCGTGGCCATCGCCGGCGCGACCGCGAGCCACCCGTGGGCCAGGTCGGGCCCGTCGAGGCGCATCACAGCCGCTTCCCGCCGTGCCGGTGCCCGCGCGTGCGGTTGTAGGCCACCTTGCGCTCGTACTCGCCGGCCAGGTCGACCCCGCGGCGCTCGCAGGTGTCGAGCAGCCGGATCAGGACGTCGGCCAGCTCAGACCCGAACCCTTCGGGCTTCGGCGGCGTCGTCTGACAGCGGTCGGTGCACGGCTCAGGAAGTCGGCCGTTCGTCTCGGCCCACCGGTGCAGCTCGTAGGCCGCAGCCACGTTCTGATCGGTGGCGTCAGCCAGCCCGTGGTCACGGAAGGCCTCGAGCGCTTCGGAGGCCTCGGAGTGCAGCAGCGCGATGTCGTCGCCGACGGTGCGGTCGTCGTCGTGCCAGCCGTTGTCGCGGTTCACCTCCGTCACCTCGGCCTGCATGTCGGCCAGGGCCGTGCGGATCCGGGAGCGGCCGTAGGGGCCGATCGGGAGGCCGCTCACCGGTATGCCGCCGTCACGAGCACGAGGTCGGTCGGGCCGTGGAGGTCGGGCATCAGGAGCCCGTGCTCGACCTGCAGGGTCACGACCTGGTCCTCGTGGCCGGCCCAGTCACCCAGGTCGATGCCGCGGTCGAGGGCGCGGGAGTAGCCGCAGGTGCGGAGGTCGATGCCGGAGTCGCGGCAGGCGTAGCTGTGGAGGATGTAGACGGTCTGCTCGGTGGAGTCGGCGCGGCCGAGGTGAGCGAGCGGGTGGCGGCGTGCGCCGACGAGGTGCTCGATCTGGTCGGCAGGGACGAGGTCGGTCATGGTCAGGCTCCGTTCTGGGTGGTGTGGTCGGCCTCAGCGGCGGCCTGGGTGGCAGCGCGGGCGTCGGCAGAGGTGAGGGCCTCGGCGATGGCCCGGCAGGGCTGGCAGTGGTCCTCGACGGGCAGGTCGGGCAGGTCCCGGCAGGTGGTGGGCAGCGGGTGGGCCTCGCAGGGCCAGGTGGGTCCCGTACTGAGTACGTTCTGAGGCCCCGACCCGACCCGACCCGACCCGGGGGTGGACCCTGCCGAGCTGAGTGCGGCACTCGATCCGTACTCAGTACGGCTCTGGGCGTCGTCGACCGCGGGCGCGCCCATCGACCCGGGCTTGAGCTTGCGCATGCCGGCTTCGTCGAGCGTGAGGTGCTTCTTCCGGGAGTTGCAGCCGCGGCAGGCGATCACGACGTTGTTGATCGTGTTCGCGCCGCCGGCCACGATCGGCACGACGTGGTCGTAGGTCGCCCCCGAGGGGCCGCGCTGGTTGCCCCAGCGGACCTGGCACCCGCAGTATCGGCACCGGTCGCCGTCGCGGGCGCGGATGGCCTTCACGAGGTCGGTGTCGCGCATGAGCGCGACGCGCATCCTCTCGGCCTCGCGGTCGGCGAGGATCTTGGCCTTCGGGTCGTTGTAGATCGTCCAGTCGTGGAACCGGAAGTGGGTGCGGCCGTCGTCGGTGTCCTCCTGGGCCCACAGCCCGACGTCGACGAGCTGCTGCGCGAGCTCGCGCCAGTCGGGTGACCAGCGGCCGAGGACGAACCCGGAGACCAGGCCGTCGCTCATGTGGTCGCCGGACCATGACCCGGCGACGGTCCACAGGCCGATCGCGTCGAGGTGGCCCCGCTCGAGCAGCACCTGCACCTTGCGGTGGTCGTGGAGCTTGTCGTCGATCTTGAACCACATCAGCCGGCCACCGGCCTGAGGGCCGCGCCGGAGTCGCGGCGGTTCTTCTGCCGGTCGCGGTAGCGGCGGGCCATGACGCGCTGGTACTCGCGGTAGGCCACGCAGGCGAACTCGGTGCGCTCGCCCTGGCGGTACTGGGAGTAGCCGCGCCTGCGCTCCTCCTCGGTGAGCTGGAGCGGCTCGCGCGGGCGGCCGAGCTTGTCGTGGGCCTTGGTCGAGGTCAGCACCGCGGCGAGCAGCGCGGCGTACTGGTCGGGCGCGATGTCGTCGACGTTGGCGAGCACGGCCTCGGCCGCGGTGGAGTCGCGGGTCTGGCGCACCAGGCGCGCGGCCAGCGCGCGGGTCGCGGGGGTGGGGACGACGTTGACGAAGCGGGGCCGTCGGCGGCGTGCGGGTGGGGCGGTCACGGTCGCTGCTCCTGTGGGAAGGCGGGGTCGGTCGCGGGGTCGCGGTGCCGGTTGGGGTGGGCGAGGTGGAGCAGCAGGGCGTAGACGTAGTCCCAGTGCCGGGGGCGCCAGAGGTAGGCGCGGACGTCGGCGGCGGTGAGCGCGTCGAGCCAGGCCTGCTGCTCGGGGGTGGGCTTGCTCCGGGCGTCGTTGTCGGTCTTGAGCTCGGCGACGACGAAGCCGCCGGGACCGGCGATCGCGAGGTCGGGCCAGCCCTTGCGGGTCTTCCGCGAGTCGGTCTCGTGGTGGACCTGCAGCCGCAGGTGCAGCGCGAGCTCGACGATCCGCGACTGCCACACCGCCTCGGACAGACCCGGGGCGAGCGGGAGGGGCCGGGCTGCCCAGACGGGGCCAGTCACGCCGGGTCCGGGGTGGGGCGGGTGCGGAGGTCGTCACAGAGCGCTGCGAGGCCGGCGAGGTCGGTGGCGTTGCCGATGTATTCGCCGTCGTGGGCGGCGGCCCATTCCTCGGAGACCTGCTGCGGCGGCACGCCGGCCGCGGCGGCGGCGTCGGCGACCGCGCGCACCGCGGCTGCGCGCTCGGCGGCGGCGCCGGCGGCGACGTAGCTGGCGTGGGCTCGGGGCCCGGTGCCGGCGAGCATGTCGAGGACGGCCTCGACGATGTGGTCGTCGGGCAGGGCGCCGGGGTCGCCGGTCTCGGGCGCGAGGGCGGGAGCGTTGGCGCCCACGAGGTAGCCACGTCGGTAGCCGCGCAGGTGCACGATCGCGGTCGCGGCGTCGGGCAGGCGCTTCTGGGTGACGGGGCGCCAGCGGCGCTCGGGGGTGGGGTTGCCGTCGGCGTCGACGACTTCGCCGGGGTCGAGCACCGCGGTGACGACGACGGGGCCGGGGTGGGCGCGGAGCGCGGAGATCACGCGGTTGTGGCGGGTGTTGGCGGTGGCCCACAGGTCGGGGGTGGTGTCGACGCCCTTCGGGCCGACGGTGGCGCCGGAGGCGTCGTGGCGCTCGTGGGCGGTGGCCTGGGCCTGCTCGTGGCACATCGCCCACAGCGCGGTCGCGGAGGTGAAGACCAGCAGGTTGGGCCGCTCGGCGGGCTGGGCGCTGGCCCACTGAACCGCGCCGAGCAGGCCGGTGAAGGTGCCGTCGTGCTCGACGATCTCGAAGTCGGCGCCGGGCACCGCGGCGTAGGGGTCGGGCAGGTCGGCGCCGACGGTGATCCAGAACGTGCGGGCGAACCGGCCGGAGCCGGAGGCCTGGGCAGCGGCGTAGCGCACGCCGGTCTTCTCGACGCCGGCGACGAGGAGCAGGGGCCACGGGGTCACGCCGGTGGGGCGGCGGGCGGTGTAGGTGCCGGTGCGGGCGGTGGTCATGCGGCCACCGCCGCGCGGCCGGTGAGGTGGGCGGCGAGCTGGGTGCCGACCCACTCGGTGTAGGCCGGGGGCAGGCACTCGAAGAGGCCCTCCCAGGTCTGCTCGGCCTTCGTGGCGCCCTCGCGGTCGGCGGGGGTGAAGCCGAGGAGCCGCTGCACCAGGGCCTTGCTGGGCGGGACGTACCCGCCCTTGCGGACGTACTTGGCCTCGTACTTGTCGCGGCGTGCGCCGCCGTAGGCGCCGGCGACCCACTTGTGGGCGCTGTGGTCGCAGGCCCTCGGGGAGCGCACGACGTAGTCGACGCCGCGCACCCGGATCTCCTGCTTGACGAGCCCGGGGATCGGCCAGTTGACCTCGAAGAGGCGGGGGCGCTGCAGGTGCACCTCGATGCCGTTGAGATTGTTGCAGGCGCCGGCGGTGAGGTGGGCCAGGCGGTCCTCGTGGCTGACTGCGGTGCAGGTGAAGTCGCGCGCGGAGAGGCCGAACATGCACCCGCACAGCAGGATCGGGTCGCGCAGGTCCCAGACGGCATCCTTGACGTTCTCGATGACGTAGGGGCCCTCGACGGACTCCAGCGCCTCGCGGATCGGCGGGATGGTGCGCTCCCACTTCGTGGTCTCGCCGCGGCGGGGCGCGTTGCCGCGTGTGTACCACTGGCAGGGCGGAGAGGCGTGCCGGGCGTGGTACTCGTGGCCGTGCTGGCGGATCATCGTGGCGGCGTCGCCGATGCGCAGGTGGCCGGGGTAGTAGCGGGCGTGGGCGGTGTTGATGTCGACGCCGTCGACATCCCAGCCGACCCGGCGGTAGCCGGCGTGGGCTCCGCCCTGGCAGCCGTGCGTCTCCTGCAGCCGCAGGCAGGCGGCGGGCAGAGTGGTGGTCTCGATGGTCACTGGCCGGGTCCCTTCGTGGGGGTGGTGATCTGGACGGTGCGGCGGCCGGGGGTGGTGGTGCAGTAGTCGCCGGGGTCGATGCCGAGGGCCTTGAGGACGCCGGTGCGCCAGTAGCTGGGCGCGGCTGCGGCGAGCACCTGGCGGGCGACGTCGAAGGGGTCGGGGAGCTCGCCGCCGGCGGCGGCGAGGTGGCGGCGCACAACCTCGGCGCCGAGCTGGTCGTGCTCCCACGCCTTCCGGTCGGCGCTTCTGCGGACCTCGACGACCCCGAGGCCGGGGACTGTCATGGGGAGCCGGTCGCGGTGGGCCTGGTCGATCGCGACGATCCGGTTGGCCAGGGCCTGCTCTACGGCGGCGAGATGGGTGCGGGCGGTCTTGCAGTAGTCGACGAGGTACGCCGCGCCGGCGACGTCGAGGGCAGTAAGGTCGCCGGCGACGAGCTGGTCGGCCTCGCGGGCCCAGCCCACGGCGGTCTCAACCGCGTCGGCGAGGTGGTGCACCAGGGCCGGGTCGGTGGACGGCTCGGGGACCTCCCCGGTGAGGGTGACGTCGTCGTCGGCGTACTTCGGGGGCATCACCCGGTGCCTCCTTCGTCGAGCAGGGTGAACAGGCCGGCGTCGGTGTCGGTCGCGCGGACGGCGGCGACGGGGTCGCGGCGTTGCTGCTCGGCGGCCTCGGCGGCGCGCTGGGCGGCTTCGTAGGCGGCGGCGCCCTGCCAGACCCGGATCTCGTGGGCGTGGGTCGAGGCGAGGGAGGACTGCACCCGGTCGACGGGGTACTGCTCGCGGGGGCGGCGCAGGCCGGCGGCGCGGACCCGGGCGCCGACGAGGTGCTCGTCGGTGACGGGGAACTGGTCGCGGATGTCGTTGGCCGACCAGCGCTCCCCGGACTCGTTGGCCTTCCGGATCTCGGCGTCGATCGCGAGGATCGTGCGGGGGTCGGCGGCGTGGGTGGCCTGGTCGATGCCCTCGTCGCGGGCCGCGCGGCCGGCGGCCAGCCGCTCGGCGACCGGGGCGCGCCCGTGGGCCGTCGCGGCGGTCACTGGGGGGCCCCCGGCGGGGTAGCGACCGGGTCGCGCCAGCCCATCTCGTGGCGCAGCTGGGCGAGCTCGGTGAGACGGTCGAACTCGTCGCGGTCGATCTGTCGGAACACCACGACCTCACGCCACTGCTCGCGGTCGCCGACGGCGCGGCCGAGGGTGACGTACAGCATCGGTCCGAGGTCGAGCTGCACGAACGCTGCGCACGGCACGCGCCTGGGGTCGAGGTCGCGGACCACCTCGGCGACCACGCCGGGCGTGCCGGCGATGTAGCAGTTCGTGCCCGCGACCTCGACGTAGAGCCGGTCGGGGGCAGGCGCCGTCGGGACGGTCACGGGATCACCCGACCCGGGGTGGCGCGGGTGAGCGCTGCTCGCAGCGCCTCGTAGGCGCGCTGGCTGGCCAGTGCGAGGTGGCGGCGGGTGGCTTCGGTGCGGAGCTGCTCGGGGGTCATCGACTCCCACACGGCGAGGGCACTGCGCGCGGCGTCACGCTGCTCGAGAGCGGAGTCTCGCTCGACTACGAGGGCGCGGTTCTGGGCCGCGAGGAACAGGACGTGAATCAGCAGCATCGCCGCGATGGCGAGCACGATCACGAGCGCGGGGATCACTGGGGAACCTCCGTCAGGGCGAGGTCGACCGGCATGGACTGGAGCGGGGACTCAGGCCCCCAGGTCGAGGAGGAGTCGGGGCGGGTGGCGACGGTGCGGAATCCGTCGCTGTAGGTGGTCACCAGCAGGTCCAAGGGCGTCCCGGGGCCGTCGAGGTGGCCGTGGTGCAGCGCGACGACGTGCGGGTCGGGCGTCTGGCTGGTGCGCCGCGCGGAGCGGGTGCCGGGTGCGCCCCGGCGGGTGCCGCCGCGGATCATCGGCGGGCCGCCCGTCGGGCGGCGCGGGCGCGGCGGTTGGCGGCACGCCGGCGGGCGATGGTGGCGGGGGCGACGGTGCCCTCGTACAGGTGCCTCCCGGTCGCGGTGATCGCGAGGAGCATCTTCGTGCTGGGGCTGGTGGCCTGCGCGACGTCGTCGGGGGTGACGGTGGGGATGTAGTCGGGCAGGAGGTGGGCGGGCACGTAGTGGTCGGAGCGGTCGGCGTTCATGGGTGGTGGGCCCTTTCGGGGTCGGGTGTGGGCGCGCTTCACAGACCCGGCCGGGTGTCGGCGGGTCGCGCGGGGGTGGTGGTCGAGGGGCGGGCCGGGTGCCGGGGGAGGGCCCCGGCCCGCCGTCGGACTCGCGCGCCTTCCGGGCGCGCAAGCCAGTTCGTGGAGTGGCGGTCAGGCCGCCTGGCAGTCGTCGCTCGCGGGGGTGCTGGCGACGATGCGAGCAGCAGCTTCGATCTGCTCCGGCGTGGGCGGCGCCCACGTCGAGGCGAGGGCGAGGCCGTACTCGCGGGGGCTCACGCTGAGGCCAGCTCGGGAGCGTGGCGGTTGGCGATGCGGTTCGCGGTCGTGGCGAGCTCGCTGCAAGTCACGCCGGTCACGTTGGCGATGCGCACGAGCTCGGGCCAAGTGAAGGGGAACAGTCCGTTGACGCGTCCGGAGAACGTCTTGAGCGCCATGCCGGCGCGGTCCGCTGCCTCGGCCTGGGTCAGGCCGGCCTGAGCGATCGCACCGCGCACGGCCTGGCCGATCGCTACGGCCTCGGGGTCGATGGTTGCCATGTCCTGAACGTTACGTGCCATTTTTGGCATACGCAAGATTGGGGTACGCCAGATCTGGCACGTTTCAGCGCGAATCGGCTATATTCCATGCCATGCCCGACAAGGACGAAGCGACCGAGGCCCTGCTGAAAGCCCTCGGCGAGGAGATCCGCTCCTGGCGACTGCGCCGCAAGATGACCCGCGGAGATCTCGCCGGGCAGGTCGGCATCAGCGAGACCACGATGGGCCGCATCGAGCGAGAGGGCCCCGCTGACGTGGGCGACACCTGGCGCATCGCCCGCGAGCTGGGCATCAGCTTCCCCGACCTCGTGCGTCGCGCCGAAGAAGCCGCAGCCCTGTCGGTCGAGACACCTAGCCTCGGCGCGGTCGCCAGCACCGAGCGACTCGAGGAGCCGGGGGAGTTCAACGAGTGACCGTCAACACCTACTCGCCGTGGGACGAGCTCAGCCGTCTGCCGCACATCGACCTCGTGTGGCGCCGGATGTCCGACAGGCTGGGGGAGTACCGACACCACGCCCGCGAGATCGTGCTCGACCCACGCATGCCGCGCCGTCAACAGCGGGCCGTGCTCTGCCACGAACTGCGGCACGCCGAGGCCGGCGACGTCCACACCGACTGCGGCCGCGTGAACCTCCGCCAGGAGCAGCGCGCCGACACCAACGCCGCCCGCCTGCTCATCAACATCCACGACCTCGCCGACGCCCTCGCGCTGCACGACCAGCACGTCTCCGCCAGCGCCGTCGAGCTCCGCGTCTCCGACGCCATGCTCCGCGTGCGCCTGCGCCGCCTGCACCCCAACGAGCGACTGTTCCTCACCCACCGCTTCGGCGGCACCCACTAGCCAGCCCCGAGAGGGGGCAGCGTCATGCGCGCAGCGATCTACCTCCGCATCAGCCTCGACCGCTCCGGCGAGGCCCTCGGCGTCGCCCGTCAGCTTGAAGACTGCACCGCGGCTGCTGCCGCGGCCGGGTGGGACGTGCTCGAGGTGTTCACCGACAACGACGTCTCGGCCACCAAGAGCAAACCCCGACCCGCCTACCGCCGGATGCTCACCGCCGTTGAGGCCGGCGAGATCGACGCGATCATTGCCTGGGCCCCTGACCGGCTCTACCGCCGGCTGGCCGACCTAGAGGAGCTGATCCCGCTAGTCGAACGCCACGGCACCACGATCCGCACCTGCCGCGCCGGCGACTTCGACCTCGCTACCCCGCTCGGGAAGATGATCGCCCGCATCCTCGGCGCCGTCGCGACCGGTGAGAACGACGTGAAGCGCGACCGACACATGCGCAGCGTGCAGCAGGGACGCGAGCTCGGCCGCGTCCCCGGCAGTCGTGCACGCATGTTCGGGTGGACCCGCGACGGCGAGCCGCTGCCCGACGAGGTCGCCGTCGCTCGCTGGATGGTCGCAGCGTTCGAGCGCGACCAGTCGATCTCCGGCATCGTGGCCAACCTCCGCGAGCGCGAGATCCTCACCACCGAGGGCAACACCTGGAGCCGGCAGAGCGTCCTGCGCTACCTCCGCAACCCCCGGCTGGCGGGCCACTCAACCTTGCGGGGCCAGATCGTCGGCCGCTCGTCTTGGCCGGCCATCGTGGACCCCGACGCCTGGTCGCGCTGTCGGGCGCTGCTGGACGTGCGGGTCAGCGGCCCCGGCTCGTCACGCCCCCGGGTCTCCCTGCTCGTGGGTCTCATCTATTGCGAGTGCGGGAAGCGCATGATCACCGGCAGCCGTAACGCCTCCGGCCAGGTGAAGCGGATCTACCGCTGCCAGCCGATTCCCGGAGGCCAGACCTGCCAGCGAGCCATCAGCGCCGCCGAGACCGAAGAGATCGTCGAGACCGCCGCACGCGCCCACCTGCAGCGGCCCGAGTTCCGTGCTCGGCTCGCCGAGCTGCGACAGCAGCCTGTCGGGCAGACCACCGAGATCGGCGCGCTTGAGGTTCGGATCGCCGAGCTCGAGCGGCAGCTCGATCAACCGGGCGTCCCCGTCGACGCCGTGCTGCGCGCCATCGCCCGCGCCCGCTCGCGACAGGACGCCTTGCTGGCCGAGGTCGCCGTCAGCTCGACCATCCAGGCCTCGACGTCGATCGCCGACGGCGATTGGCCCGACGACCTGCGTCGGCGCCGCGCGCTAGTCGACCTCGCAATCGAGCAGGTGACGGTCGGACCGTCGCGATCGAATGGGGGGCGATTCGACCCAGGGCGGGTGGCAGTCTCGCCGCGGAGATCGCGCTCCGACATCGCACCTGATTCAGCGGACTTCAACTAGGGAAGACGGCCCTTGCGAAGCTGAGGCCGAAAGACGTGGCCTCGATGTAGCCGCGCTCAAAGGTCGGCCGATAGACGATCGCGGCATCCGTCGGATCGACCGGTGGCGTTGCGGCCTGGAGCGCCACATACTCGGGCCTGGCTTCGACCCAGTCGTAGGCGCCGGGCCTTGCAAGGTGGCCCTCGAAACTCACTGAGACCAAGCCGAGGCGTACCCAGTTGTCCACCCACATCGCCAGCCTTCTGTCCTCCGCGGGCTCAGGCGGATCGCCCCTCCGAAAGTCGAGCACGTTTCGCATCACGGTGAGGGTTCCCCGTGAGTCCGTGATCCAGCGGAGTTCGCAGATCGGGTGTCGCTTATCGGTCTGCACTATTGCCTGGAGTTCAGGCGCCTCGTCTGGCGACAACTGTCGGATAACATCCGCGAATGCGGGGTGGGCCTCGCCGGCGGATCGCCCATCGGTTGCCGTTGCGAGCAGGTTCAGGTACATCGCCTTGAGGTCGGGCTCGTCTAGGCTGTACGACAGGCCCTGCATGGCAGGGACCGCCACTGACGGCGGGGGTTCGACGAGATCCTCCGGGGAGACGTCCGCAACCTTGTCGCTTAAGTCGCTCTGAAACTGCCCGCCCTCCTCGAAGTATTCGCGGCCACTGTCGGCGAATCGAGCGAGGGGCCGGTAGAAGGCGGTGATGATCGCCTGACGGATTTCGATCCGACGCGCGAGGTGCCGAGCCGCCTGCTGCATCTCGGGCGTCTCCGACGCAAGATCGAGGAGTCGTTCCTTAGTAGATGCCGACTCTCCGAGCGCGGACTCGGCCGCCTTCTTGGCGAGCGCTGCCGCTGGAACGATCTCTGCCCCGGTCATGCGGCGAGGGTAAAGGCTGCCTGGCCGCTTCGGCTAGGCCGCGTGTCATTGAGAAATCACATGCACATGTTCGTGCAGTCGCGCAGCAGGAAGTCGAAGCCCTGGGCGTTGCCGACGAGGTCGACGACCTGCGGCAGGTCGATCACGACGAGACGCTCGCCGGCGGCCAGGACGTTGTAGGGCGACAGGTCGCCGTGCACCAGGCCGTCCTGGACCATCGTGGCCATCGCCTCGCGCAGCTGCTCGAAGTAGGCCGCCAGCAGGCCGGGCGCGGGACGGGTGGCGGCCAGCCGGGGCGCGGTCTCCGGCCCGTCGGGCCCCTCGACGGTGATCCACTCCATGAGCAGCTCGGTGCCGTCGACCTGCACGGGGTAGGGCACCGGCAGGCCGAGGCGCCAGCAGCGCACGAGGGCGCTCCACTCCGAGACTGCCCACTCGGCTGCGGCGACCTGGCGGCCCCAGGTGCTCTTGCGCTTGAGCGCCCGCTGGTCGCGCGAGCGCCTGGTGCTGCGGCCCTCGGTGTAGGTCGCCGCGCGGTGGAAGGTGCGGTGCTCGCTGCCGCGGTAGCGCTTCGCGGCCATCACCACCCCGTCGTCGGGGAAGGCGGGGTCGGTGCGGTCGAGCAGGAAGACGTCGGCCTCCTTGCCGGTCTTCACGATGCCCAGGTCGGTGTCGACCGCGCCCTGGGAGGTCACGACCCAGGGCGGGCGGGGCTCGGGGCCCCGCGAGAGCGGCTCGACGCTCGACCAGGTCGACCAGCGCCGGCCGGGGTCGTCGGGGTCGGGCTCGTCGTAGGCGCGGAAGGCGAACGTGAACGCCGGGTCGGGGGCGGCATCGGACGGCCGGTGGTCAGGCGCGTCGTGGGACGCGGCGAGCGGCGCGTCAGAGGAGGCAGAGGAGGCGGGGGAGGAGGCGTCGGGCTGGTGGGGCATGGGTGGTGGGTGCTCCGTCGTGAGGAGGGATCTGGTCTGCGGGCAGGCCGGCGACAGTCATCGACATGTCACGCTCCTCTCGACGGTGGGCGGCGCTCGACGCGCGACGCCCGGGTCCGACCATGGTGGTGGTCGGACCCGGGCGTCGGCAACGGGTTATCCCCGGGCTGGCAGCCGGACGGGCGGCCGGGCTAGCAGACGGGCTGGCAGCCGGGTCAGCAGACGGAGTCGGTGGGCCGGGGGTTCGTCAGCCCGAAGAGCGGGCGCAGGGCGAGCCCGGCGACGGTGCCGACCACGGCCATGACCCCCCACAGCCAGCCGTGCAGGCTGAAGGAGGCGATCCCGCCGAAGTAGGCGCCGATGTTGCAGCCGAAGGCGATCCGGGCGCCGTAGCCCATGATGACGCCGCCGAGCACGGCGCCGAGGGCGAGCTTGCCGGGGATGCGGCGGTGCAGCACCCACGACCCGGCCGCGGCCGAGGCGATGAGGGCTCCGACGATGATGCCGAGGTCCATGACCGAGGTCTTCTCGGCCAGCACGCCGGCCTGGTACTTCGCGAGGTTGGCGGGGTCGGCCCAGAAGGGCCAGCTGAGCACGTCGACGCCGAGGGCGTCGAGGATCTTGGAGCCCCACAGGCCGAAGGCGAAGGTGATGCCCCAGGCGCCGCCGGAGACCAGCAGAGTGAGCGCGTTGAGACCGGCCAGCAGCAGGGCCCCGACCCACAACGGCCACGAGCCGCGCACGGCGCGGGCGGCGCCGTGGGCCACCGGCGGCGGCTCGACCGGGGGCACGACGCGGCCCCGGCCGAGGACGAAGGTGAGCCCGACGATCGCGGCCATCACCGCCAGGGAGATGGCCCAGGCGCCCAGGTAGCCCGCGCCGGTGTCGGCCAGGGAGACCGGCTCGAAGCTGGGCAGGCCGGTCCAGAAGGAGAAGGTGCGGGCGGCGAGGACCGAGCCGACGATGAAGCCGACCAGGGTGAGCACGATGGCGCTCTGGCCCGACCCGATCGCGAAGAGGGTGCCGGAGGCGCAGGAGCCGCCCAGCTGCATGCCGACCCCGAAGAGGAAGGAGCCGACGACGAGCCCGAAGCCGATGGGGGCCAGCGTGGGCGCGGGCGCCGCGTCACCGAAGGAGACCCCGGTGGCGAGGATCGGGGCGAAGAGCGTGCAGGCCACCGCGAGCATCAGCATGTGGGCGCGCAGCGCCTTGCCCTGCCTGACCGCGACCAGCTGGCGCCAGGCCGAGGTGAAGCCGAAGCGGGAGTGGAAGAGCACGAAGCCGAGGGACAGCCCCAGGCCGAAGAGGACGGCGGGGGTCTGCCCGGAGCGGGCGAAGATGACGGCGCCGAGCACCCCGGCGGCCACGAGACCGCCGAGCACGATGCCGGCCTGGGGTGCGGGGGCGTCCTGGGCGGGAGGTCCCGGCGGTGCGGAGCGGCCCACCTGGGGGCGTTGGAGGATCGACATGGTGGTGTCCAATCTAGGTCCCGGCCCCGGCGGAGCGCCGGGGCCGGGTCGGGGCGGGGTGGTGCGGGAGGGAGGAGGGCTCAGCGCGCTGCCGACGGCTCGAGCGGGAGCCCGACCGCGGTGACGGTGCCGCCGGGGAACCACGCGACCTGCGTCTCGTGGCCCTCGTGACCGGGCTGGCTGGGCATGTACGCCGCACGCGACGCGGCGTAGAGCGCCAGGGGGAGCGGGTCCTGGGCGTGCTGGCTGCGCCAGGCCGCGTAGCCGCTGGACGTCGGCGATTGGCCCGGCAGGTAGGTCGCCAGGGTGGCGCTGAAGTCGCGGGCCTCCGGGGTGCGGATGTCGAAGTCCAGCGGCACCATGGCGCCGGCGGTCGAGTCGACGACCCCCGGGGAGAGGAGCCAGGGCGCCAGCCAGGTGCCGTCGGAGCGGATCGGCTGCCGGCGCAGGGGGGTGGCGCTGACCTGCGCCAACGACCGGGCGGCGTCGGCCCACCCGCTCACGACGAGCAGCGCGTTGCGCTCGCCGGGGGCGGTCGCGGGGTCGACCACCTCGACGCCGAGGTCCTCGGCGCGGGTGGTCACGGCCGCGAGGGCCTGCTGGCTGCGGGCCGACGGGTCGTGCTCGACGGCCAGCTCCTCCACGCCGCGGGCCGCCAGGGTGTCGACCACCGCGAGCAGCGCCTCCTCGTCGGGCTGCTTCAGCCCGGCGGCGGGGCACGCCGAGGGCAGCGCCCCGGTGAGCACCTCGGCGGTCGCGGCCGCGACGCACTCGGGGCCGTCGTCGCCGGTCCACAGGGCGGTGTCGGGGGTGTCGGTGCCCGTCTCGACGGCGAAGGGCACGCGGTGCCAGCGACCGTGGGTCACCAGCACGGTGCCACTGCCCTCGGGAAGGTCGACGGTGGCCCACAGGCCGTCGGTGCCGGGTCGCGGCACCGCCTTGACCAGGGACTCCTCGCTGGTGCCGACCCAGGCCGGCTTGGTGGCGTGACCGGCGGCGCCGGGGCGTCCCGCGGCGGGGCGCTTCACGTGGAGCGCGTCGATGCGCACCAGGTTGGGACCCGGGCGGGCCGGTGCGACGGTCACGGTGAACTGCACGTCGTCGTGCCGGATCCGCTGGATCGTGGGGACGCCGGGCTCCCGCTCGCCGCCGAGGACCTGCTGGCCGTCGGTGCGGGCGGTCCAGTCCGTCACGAGGGCGCTGCCCTCGCGGGGGTCGGAGCCCGTGGGTCCCGCTCCGGCGCTGACGGCGCCGGCGACCACGAGGGCCGCCACGGCTCCGGCCGCGCCGAGGGTCAGGACCGCCCGGAGGCGGGACCGGTCGGACCGGTCCCGCCCCGGGGTGGTGTCGTCGTACGACGTCATCGTCGAGTCCTCGTCGCGTCTCAGCGGATGTCGTCGTCGGCGGTGACGAAGAGCATCGAGTGCGGCTTGGCCGGGCCCCACACGCCGTGCGGCCACTCCTCGCGGTCGAAGTCGATGCACGACTCGCCGGTGTTCTCGTCGGCGAACTCCTCGTCGATCGCCATGGTGGCGTCTTCGGCGATGTCGACCATGCAGACGCGGTGGTCGCCGTCGAGGCCCGTGCGGGCCACGAAGTAGTTCGAGTAGGCGATCCGCTTCACGTCGGTGGTCTCGTGGTAGTAGCCGTCCTCACCGAGCTCGAGGTTGTCCAGGGTGCCCCAGTGGGGGCCGCCGGGCGCCTCGAGTATGTCGACGACCGCGGGGCAGTCGCTCTCGGCGCCGCCGTTGACGGTCTCCTCGATGGTGTCGATGCTGCACTCGGGGTCGCCCCCGGAGGCCACCAGCTGCTGGATGTCGAGCTTGAGGATGAAGGGCTTGCTGCCCTGGTCGGTGCCGCTGGCCGAGCGTCCCGCGACGGCGTTGTACAGGTACTTGTCGTCGAGGCTGGTCTGGATCCAGGCGCTGTTCACGCCGCCGCCGTAGGGGTTCTGGTCGGGGGCGATCTGCTTGTTGGCGGTCGAGAGGTCGAAGACCTCGCGCCACTCGGGCTGGGCCGCCGTGATGTCGGGGCTGTAGAAGATCGCACCGCCCTGCATGGTGGAGGCGAAGGCGCCCTTGTTGCCCGGCTGGTTGGTCACCGTGGTCTCCATGACCGCGCGGTTCTCCTCGTGGTGGGCGACCTTGCCCACGCGGGGCCCGTCGGGCAGGAAGGAGACCGCCTTGAGCTTCGGCGCGTCGGGGTCGGAGATGTCCCAGGTGCGCACGGTGGGCCGGCGCAGGTACGACGAGGGCGCGGCCACCGGGTTGAGGATGATGTTGCGGGGCTCGTTGTAGTCGCTGGTGATCAGCGTGTCGAGGTCCTCGCGCACCTGGATGCCGTGCGGGTTGGCGCAGGTGGCGGCGGGCAGCTGCGGGATGTTGTCGCAGCGCTCCTTCGTCTCCGCCGTGAGCGGGGTCGCCGGCGCCTCGTAGACGGTCTCGCCGTTCTCGTTCAGCCGGACCAGCTCGCCGGGCGAGCCGGCGAAGCCGTTGCCGATGCGTGTCGTGCCGTCGCTGTAGGTGCAGGGACCGGGCACGTCCGGGCCACCCATGTAGGTGCCGTAGGCGCCGCCGTCCTTGGTCACCCAGTAGGCGTCGGGCACCGAGCCGCACAGGGTGTCGGTGGGCAGGTTGACGTGCTTGAGCTCGAGGGCGGGGAGCTGGGAGGTGTCGATGACGTAGGTGACGTCGGTGAACAGCCCGCCGGCGAAGATGTTGTTGCCCTTGTGCCAGATGTACTGCATGTGGTGGGGCTCGTTCTCGACCAGCGGGCCGACCGTGGCGGTGTTGACCACCTTGCCGTAGCTGGGGGATCCCTGGGTGGCGTCGACGACCGCGAAGAAGTCGGGGCCGATGAGGTCCTGGGTGCCGAGGAGGTCGGAGTTGACGACCTCCGGCAGCGAGGTGAGCTCCTTGCCGGTGCGGTCGAGGATGTTGTTGTCGCCGGCCCAGACCACGAGGTACTCGCGGCGCAGCCCGTCGTCGGGCACCGTGCCGCCGGAGTCCCCGCCGCCCAGACCGAGGTCGGGGATGACCTCGCCGAGGCCGAGGTCCTGCAGGACCGTGGTCGGGATGAGGTCGGACTTGAGGTTGTTGGTGAGCCAGTAGGCACGGTCGTCGGCCCCGACGATCTTCGAGGTCTGGCTGACGATCTCGGAGTTGAACAGCGACTGGATCAGGCCGTTGAGCGTCGCGATCGCCGGGGTGGCGATGTCGACGGGCTGGCCGGAGTCGCTGCCCGGCTCGTTGGTCTCGTTGGCCGAGGCGGGGGCCTGGGCGACGAGACCGGAGGACGCCAGGCCGAGGGCGGCCAGGCTCGCGCCGGCGGCGAGTCGCCACCGGCTCTGGGCCCGCTGGGTGCGGGGGCGCGTCGAGCGCGCGGGGTGGGATGTTGACACGGGGTGGAGCACCTCCCGAGAGGGGCGGCCGGGGGGCCGCCTCTGAACAAGGTCCTTGCGGTGTTGCGGGGTCCCGCTGGGGGATCTGGTCGGGTCACCTCCGAGGTCGTGGTGGGGCGGGGTGCCGTCGCGGGGAGCCCGGACGGCTGGTCGTGGGGTGGGCGGTCCGTGGTGGCCGCCGGGTCGGGGGCCTAGGCGGCGAGACCGGCGACGGTGGGGATGGCGAGCTCCTCGACCCGCTCCCAGCGGTCGTCGACGTGCACCACCGAGCGGCCGGTGCGGTGCAGCAGGCTGGCGGCGATGCCGGCGCGGTAGCCCGAGCGGCAGTGCACCCACAGCTCGCCGGCGGGCAGGCGGTGCGCGGCCCGCTCGACGTCCTGCACCGGCAGGTGCAGGGCCCCGGGCAGGTGCCCCGTCCGCCACTCGTCGCGCTGGCGCACGTCGACGACGACGCGCCGCACGCCGGCGGGGGCCGTGCGGTATCCCGCCCAGTCGGTGCGGCGGTAGCGGGCCCCCATGGCCTCGCTGCCGTCGAGCACGTGGGTGCCGACCCCCTCGACGCCGATGGCCGCGAGGTCGCTCACGGCCTCGCCGAGGCGGGCGGGGTCGTCGGTCAGCAGGACGATGTCGTCGCCCCACGGCACCAGCCAGCCGACGTACGTCGCGAGCTGCGGCCCCTGCTCCACGCTCACCGACCCGGTCAGGTGGCCCTCGGCGAAGCGGTCGCGTCCGCGCAGGTCGACGACGCAGGCCCCGGCGAGCACCGCGTCGGAGACCTGGGCCGCGGTCACCGGCCGCGCCGCCCGCCCCGCGCTGCGCCCCGCGCCGGCCCGGTTGAGCGGGGCCATGTGGCCGTAGTAGCGCGGGACCGGGCCGAAGCCTGCGACGAGGTCGGACACGAACGTCTCCTCGTCGGTGGTCAGCACGGGGTTGGTGCCCCGCTGGGAGCCGAGGGTGACGTCACCGTCACCGGCCTCGGCGGGCCGGCTGGCGCAGAACGAGCCGAAGCCGTGGGTGGGGTGGAGCAGGGTGGCGGGGTCGAGCGCGGCGAGGCGCCGGGCGCTGCGCCACTGGGCGCGGGCGAGGTCGGTGGCCAGGCGCTGGTCGACCAGGTCGGTGCGACCCACCGTGCCGTGCAGGAGGCTGCCGCCGCTGAACACGGCGCCGGCGGTGGGGCCGCCGGACCCGGCGGTGGCCGCGGTGACCAGGAAGGACTGGTGGTGGCGGGTGTGGCCGGGCGTGGCGAGCACCTCGAGGCTCATCCGGCCGACGGCGACGTGGTCGCCGTCGCGCACGCCGACCCGCTCGAAGTCCACCGCCTCGTCGGCCGAGAGCAGGTAGTCGGCGCCGTGGCGTCGGGCGAGCCCGAGGGCGCCGGAGACGTAGTCGTTGTGCACGTGGGTGTCGGCGACGACGCGGATGTCCACGCCGGCCTGCTCGGCGGCCCGCTCGACCGGGCGCAGGTCGCGCGGCGGGTCGACGACCAGCGCCGAGGCGCCGTCGTGCACCAGGTGGCACCGGTTGCCCTGGGCGGGCAGGGGGATGGTGATGACGTGCACGGGGGCCTCCAGGTGCTTAAGTCGAGTAAAGCACTAGAGATATATCAGTACAGACGTGCGCGGGTCGACCGAGCCGACGGCAGGAGTTGCCTGTCACCCCCGCCAGGGGTGCGGCTGTGCGGGGGACCGGCCGCAGGAGGAGGCCCGGCTCAGCCCAGGAAGGGGGCCGTGGCGCGCGCCAGCAGCGAGGGGCGGCGGGTGAGCCGCTCCTCGGCGTCGGCCCAGGTCGTCGCGGTCAGGCCGGCGTTGATGCCGAGCCAGCGCAGCGGCTCCGGCTCCCACGCGGGGGAGCGGTGGCCGACCCACGGCAGCGCGGTGAGGTCGGTGTCGTGGCCCAGCACCAGGTCGCGCAGGGTGCGTCCGGCGAGGTTGGTCGTGCTCAGGCCGTCACCGACGTACCCCCCGGCCCAGGCCAGGCCGCTGCGGCGGTCGAGGCCGACCGAGGCGCACCAGTCGCGGGGGATGCCGAGCGCCCCGCCCCAGGCGTGGGTGAAGCGGGTGCCGCGCAGCACCGGGAAGAGGTCGAGGAGGGCGGCGTGGAGGCCGGCGAAGACCCGGTCGTCGCGGTCGAACGACGGGTGGGTGCGCGAGCCGAGGTGGTAGGGCGCGCCGCGGCCGCCGAAGACGATCCGGTCGTCGGCGGTGCGCTGGCCGTAGACCACGAGGTGGCGGTGGTCGCTGAAGGTCTCGCGGCGCGCCAGTCCGATCTCGTCCCAGACCCCGGGGGGCAGGGGCTCGCTGGCGATCATGAGCGAGTAGACCGGGGCCAGCGTGCGTGCGTGACCCGGCAGGCGGGCGGTGTAGCCCTCGGTGGCGCGCACGACGACGTCGGCCCGCACCGTGCCGTGGGTGGTCTCGACCCGGCCGGGCCCGATCGACGTGGCCCGCGTGCGCTCGTGGATCGGCACCCCGCGACGCTCGACCGCCTCGGCCAGGCCACGCACGAGGCGTGCCGGGTGGAGCGCTGCGCAGTCCGGGGTGTAGGTCGCGGCGAGGGTCCCGCGACCCCGCAGCACGGCGTCGGCCTCGGTGGGGCCGAGCAGGCGCAGGTCGTCCTCCTCACGCCCCCAGGCGCGGGCGGCGTCGACCTCGTCGCGGGCCCGGGCGAGCTGGGGCCGGCTGCGCGCGAGCACGATGCTGCCGCCCTTGGCCAGCTGGGCGTCGACCCCCTCCTCGACGCAGGCCCGGGCGACCTCGTCGACGCTCGCGCGCATCGCGGCGTGCTGGGCCAGGGCGGCCCGCCGCGAGGACGCCGCCGCGAGCGTGGGCAGCGAGGCCGGGAAGAGCGCCGAGCACCAGCCGCCGTTGCGTCCCGAGGCGCCGAAGCCGGCGGTCTCGGCCTCCAGCACCACGATCCGCAGCGTGGGGTCGGCGCGGGCGAGGTAGAGCGCGGTCCACAGGCCCGTGAGCCCGGCGCCGACGACGGCCACGTCGGCCTCGCGGTCGCCGGGGAGCGCGGGCCGCGGTGCCCACGATCCGCCCGCGGTGGCGTGCCACAGCGACAGGTGGCGCGGGTCCGCGCTCAGCGCACACCCCAGGAGTAGGTCTGCTTGCGCAGCTCGAGGTACATGAAGGTCTCCGTGGCGACGACGCCGGGGATCGTGCGGATGCGCGTCGACAGCAGCTCCAGCAGGTGCTCGTCGGACTCGCAGACGGCCTCCACCAACAGGTCGTAGGAGCCGGCCGTGATGACGACGTAGTCGACCTCGGGCATCTCGGCCAGGGTGTCGGCCAGCGGCTCGAGCGGACCCGTGGCCTTGATGCCGATCATCGCCTGGCGCGCGAAGCCCAGCTGCAGCGGATCGGTGACCGCGACGACCTGGATGACGCCGCTCTCGGTGAGTCGCTGGACCCGCTGGCGCACGGCGGCCTCCGAGAGGCCGACGACCTTGCCGATCGCGGCGTAGGAGCGCCGGCCGTCCTGCTGCAGCTGCTCGATGATGGCCTTGGAGACGTCGTCGAGGTGGGTCGTGGGACGACCGGGCTTGCGACTCATGCCCGCAAGGTACCGCCTCAGGGGGTGCTCTCGGGCGCATGGCGGGGGGTTTGACGAACGATTTCGTTGCGAGGAGGTTTCGTCTCGACCGGATCGCTTGTCGACCCGGGGTGATCGTGGCACGATCCGAGCACTTGCTCTCGTGCCAGCCCGTGCCCCGGAAGGAGTGTCGTGAGCGTCCCGTCCCACCGACCCACCGGCCTCAGTCGCCGCTCCCTCCTGCGCGGCGGCGGCGCGCTCGCCCTCGGCGGAGCCAGCCTCGCCGCCCTCAAGCTGCCCGTCTTCGAGGTCGCGGGCGCCGCCCAGGATCCCGCCAGCTGCCGCGCCGCCGACCGCTCCGGGAGCGACCGCTCGCTCGTCATCTCCAACTGGCCGCAGTACATCGACCCCCGCAACAACAAGAACGGCACGTTCCAGGGGTTCAGCGAGCGCACCGGGATCACGGTCGACTACACCGACGACGTCAACGACAACGCCGAGTTCTACGCCAAGGTGCGCAACCAGCTCGGCACCTGCGAGCCCATCGACCGCGACATGATCATGCTGACCGACTGGATGGCGGCGCGCATGATCGGTCTGGGCTGGATCCAGCCCCTCGACCCCGAGCGGGTGCCCAACCTGCACGCCAACCTCATCGAGCCCCTGCGCGGCGTGCAGTGGGACCCCGACCTGCGCTACCACGCGCCGTGGCAGACCGGCCTGACCGGCATCGCCTACGACGCGAGCAGGACCGACGCCGTCGGCAGCTTCGAGGAGCTCCTCACCCGTCCCGACCTCAAGGGCCGCATCAGCCTGCTCTCGGAGATGCGCGACACGATGGCCTTCATGCTCAAGGTCACCGGAGCCGACCCGGGCGACTTCGACGACGACGAGTGGGCCGACGCCATCGACCGGCTGCGCCAGGTCGTGGCCGACGGCCACGTGCGCTCCTTCACCGGCAACGAGTACGTCCAGGACCTCGCCGCGGGCAACGTCGTGGCCTGCGAGGCCTGGTCGGGCGACGTCATCCAGCTGCAGTTCGACAACCCCGACATCAGGTTCGTGACGCCGGAGGAGGGGCTGGCGCTGTGGAGCGACAACATGATCGTGCCCAACCTCGCCACCCACACCGCCAACGCCGAGGCGTGGATCGACTACTACTACGAGCCGGCCGTGGCGGCGAAGCTCGCCTCCTGGGTCAACTACATCTGCCCCGTCGAGGGCGCCCGCGAGGAGATGGAGAAGATCGATCCCAGCCTCGTCGACAACGCGCTGATCTTCCCCGACGACGAGGCGCTCGCCGCGACCTTCGACTTCATGCCGCTCGACGACCAGCAGACCGCGCAGTACGAAGGGGAGTGGGCCGATGTCACAGGTGGCTGAGGGAGCAGGACCGGCGAGCGCTCCGGGCGTCGCACCCGGCGCCGACCCGGGCGGTGCGCGCAGCGCGGCGTACGACGGGCTGCGGCTGCGCAGCGTGACCAAGCGGTTCGCGACCTTCACGGCGGTCGACGACCTCGACCTCGACGTGCCGGCCGGGTCGTTCTTCGCGCTGCTGGGCCCCTCGGGCTGCGGCAAGACCACCACCCTGCGCATGGTCGCGGGCCTGGAGACGCCGACCTCGGGCAGCATCACCCTGGGCGAGCAGGACATCACCTGGGCCAAGCCCTACCGGCGTCCGGTCAACACCGTCTTCCAGAGCTACGCCCTCTTCCCCCACCTCGACATCTTCGAGAACGTCGCCTTCGGCCTGCGTCGGCGCAAGCGCAAGGACGTCAAGGAGAAGGTCGCCGAGATGCTCGACCTCGTCGAGCTGGGCAGCCAGGCCCGCAAGAAGCCGGCCCAGCTCTCCGGCGGCCAGCAGCAGCGCGTGGCCCTGGCCCGGGCGCTGATCAACGAGCCGGAGGTGCTCCTGCTCGACGAGCCGCTCGGGGCGCTCGACCTCAAGCTGCGCCGCGGCATGCAGATCGAGCTCAAGCGGATCCAGACCGAGGTCGGTCTCACCTTCGTCCACGTCACCCACGACCAGGAGGAGGCCATGACCATGGCCGACACGGTCGCGGTGATGAACGCCGGCGTCATCGAGCAGATGGGTGCGCCGGCCGAGCTCTACGAGAACCCCCGCAGCACCTTCGTCGCCAACTTCCTCGGCCAGTCCAACCTCGTCGCCGGCACCGTCGTCTCGCGCTCGGCCGACCTGACCACGGTCGACATGCACGGCATCCAGGTCTCGGTGCCGACCGCGCGCACCCACACCGATGGCGACGCCGGCTGGGTCGGCATCCGCCCCGAGAAGGTGCTGATCGGGGAGGAGGGCGCCGAGCTCGACGCGCCGGGCAACACCATCCCCGGCGGCGTCGTCACCGACGTCAGCTTCGTCGGGGTGAGCACGCAGTACCTCGTGCGGATGCCCTGGGGCCAGGAGCTCCAGGTCTTCGCCCAGAACACCGGCCGCCAGCGCCTCTTCACCACGGGTGAGCGGGTGGAGCTGTCGTGGCGCCCCGAGTACGCCTTCCTCCTCGACGCCGCCCAGGACGCCTCGGCCGGGGCGCAGCGGGACGGCGTGTGATGGCGCCCCCGACCACCCCGACCCTGGCGCCGCCCGACGCGCCGCCACCGCAGGCCGAGCTCGCCGACGCCGAGCCCGACACCGGGCGCAAGCGGGGCCTCACGGGCTACCTGCTGCTCCTGCCGGCCGCCGTCTGGCTGGCCCTCTTCTTCGTCGTGCCGTGCTACTCGCTGGCCGCCACCAGCCTCTACGACCCCAGCGGGTCGGACTTCCGCGGCTACGAGATGACCTACGCCTTCGGCAACTACGTCGACGCCGTCCAGGAGTACTGGACGCCCCTGCTGCGCGCCCTGGCGTACGGCGCCGCCGCCACGCTGATCTGCCTGGTGCTGGGCTACGTGCTCGCCTATGCCATCGCCTTCAAGGCCGGGCGGTGGAAGAACCTCATGCTGGTGCTGGTCATCGCGCCGTTCTTCACCAGCTTCCTGCTGCGCACCCTGTCGTGGAAGCTGATCCTCGCCGACGACGGCTACGTCGTCGACACGCTGCAGTTCCTCCACCTCCTCGGCGAGGACGGCCGGCTGCTGGCCACGCCGGTCGCGGTGGTGGCGGGGCTGGCCTACAACTTCCTGCCCTTCATGGTGCTGCCGCTCTACGCCAGCATCGACAAGATCGACCCCCGGCTGATCGAGGCCTCCTCCGACCTCTACGCCCACCCGGCGGTCGGCTTCCTCAAGGTCACCTGGCCGCTGTCGCTGCCCGGCGTCGTGTCGGGCACGCTGCTCACCTTCATCCCGGCCGCCGGCGACTACATCAACGCGCAGCTGCTGGGCAGCCCCAACCAGCGCGTCATCGGCAGCGTCATCCAGAGCCAGTTCACCGACGCGGGCGACTACCCCTCGGCGGCCGCGCTGTCGATGGTGCTGATGGTGCTGATCGTGGCGCTGGTGCTGGTCTACGTGCGCCGCGCCGGCACGGAGGAGCTGCTGTGAGCGCCACCCGCTCCACCACCCGCCCCGACCGCACGTCCGGCCGGAGCGCCGGCGCGGCCCGGGCGGCGCGGCCCCCGGCCGGTCGCTGGCTGCGCGAGCACCTCGTGCTGGTGCTCGGCCTGCTGGTGCTGCTCTACACCTTCGTGCCGATCGCGGTCGTCGTGCTGATGAGCTTCAACGAGGGCACCCGCAACGTCTACGCCTTCCAGTCCTTCACCCTCGACAACTGGGCGAACGTCTGCGAGGACCAGTCGATGTGCGACGCCCTGTGGGTGTCCATCCGGATCGGGGTGCTCGCCACCCTCGGCGCCACCCTGCTCGGCACGCTGGCGGCCTTCGCGCTCGTGCGCCACGACTTCCGGGGCCGCTCGGCCTCGAACCTGCTCATCTTCCTGCCGATGGCCGCACCCGAGATCGTGCTCGGCTCCTCGCTGCTGGCCCTCTTCGTGGCCGCCGGCTTCTCGGGACAGCTGGGCTTCTGGACGATCCTGATCGCCCACGTCATGTTCTGCCTGTCCTTTGTGGTCGTCACCGTGCGCTCCCGGCTGGCCGGCATGGACGACTCGCTGGAGCAGGCGGCCATGGACCTCTACGCCACCCCGGCCCAGACCTTCTGGCGCGTCACCCTGCCCCTCGTCTTCCCCGGCATCCTCGGGGCGGCGCTGCTGAGCTTCTCGCTGTCCTTCGACGACTTCATCGTCACCAACCTCAACGCCGGCACCGAGCTGACCTTCCCGATGTACGTGTGGGGTGCCAGCCAGCGCGGTGTGCCCATGCAGGTCAACGTCATCGGCACCGTGATGTTCGTGCTGTCCATCGCCGTCGTGCTGGTCGGCGAGCTCGGCAGCCGCCGCCGCTCGCGGGCGCTGTCGCGGTGAGCGTCACCTCCGTGCCGGGCCGCAGCCGCGACCCGGGAGCGGGCGCCGCGGCCTCCCTGGCGTACGCCGAGCCGCGCACCTACTGGCTCGACGACCCGGCGCGCCCCAGCCCGACGGCGTCGCTGACCGGCGAGCGCCAGGCCGACCTGGTCGTGGTGGGCGGCGGCTACACCGGGCTGTGGACCGCCCTGCTGGCCCGCCACCGCGATCCCTCCCGCTCGGTGCTCCTGCTCGAGGCCAGCACCTGCGGCGACCAGGCCAGCGGGCGCAACGGCGGCTTCGCCGCGGCCAGCCTCACCCACGGCTTCGGCAACGGCCTGGAGCGCTGGCCCGAGGAGCTGGCGCAGCTCGACCGGCTCGGGGCGGCCAACCTCGAGGAGATGGGCGCGACCATCGCCGACCTCGGCATCGACTGCGACTGGCGCCGCAGCGGGGAGCTGACCGTGGCCACCGCGCCGCACCAGGTCGAGGAGCTGCGGGCGGTGGCCGCCGAGGTCGCGGCCCACGGCGGAGACGCACGCTGGCTCGACGCGGCGCAGACCCGGGCGCTCGTCGACTCGCCGACCTACCTCGGGGCGTTGCACGACCCCACCTCGACCGCCCTCGTCGAGCCCGCGCGGCTGGCCTGGGGCCTGCGGCAGGCCTGCCTGGACGCCGGTGTCGAGGTCTGCGAGCAGAGCCGCGTCACCGGTCTGACCCGCGACGGCGCCGGGGTGCGCCTCACGGTGCGCGGCGCCGACGGGCCCGGCGCGGTGCGCGCGGGACGGGTGGCCCTGGCCACCAACGCCTTCCCGCCCCTGCTGCGGCGGCTGCGGCTGATGAGCGTGCCGGTCTACGACCACGTGCTGATGACCGAGCCGCTCTCGCCGGCCCAGAAGGCCGCGATCGGCTGGGAGGGCCGGCAGGGGGTCGGCGACGGGGCCAACCTCTTCCACTACTACCGCCTCACCCGCGACGACCGGATCCTGTGGGGCGGCTACGACGCCGTCTACCACTGGGGCAGCCGCATCGACGCCGCCCTGGAGCAGCGCGAGCGCACCCACGGGCTCCTGGCCGAGCACTTCTTCACGACCTTCCCGCAGCTGGAGGGGCTGCGCTTCACCCACCGCTGGGGCGGGGTGATCGACACCTGCACCCGCTTCGCGGCCTTCTACGGCACGGCCGTGTCGGGTCGCGTCGGCTACGCGCTGGGCTACACCGGTCTCGGGGTCGGCGCCAGCCGTTTCGGCGCCCAGGTCGTGCTCGACCTGCTGGAGGGGGCCGACACCGAGCGCACCCGGCTGCGCATGGTGCGCGAGCAGCCGCTGCCCTTCCCGCCCGAGCCGGCCCGCTCGGTGGGCATCAACCTCACCCGCTGGTCGCTGGCGCGCGCCGACGCCCGCGGCGGGCGGCGCAACCTGTGGCTGCGCGGCCTCGACCGCGCCGGTCTCGGCTTCGACTCCTGAGGCCCGCCGCCCCGCGCGGGTCGGCGGCGGGCCGCCGCCTCAGATCTGGGCCCAGGCCTTGTCGAGCACGGAGCGCAGGATCTGCTCCATCTCGTCGAAGTGCTCCTGGGTCGCGACGAGCGGGGGCGCGAGCTGGATGACGGGGTCGCCGCGGTCGTCGGCGCGGCAGTAGAGACCCTCGGCGTAGAGCGACTTGGAGACGAAGCCGTAGAGCAGGCGCTCGCTCTCGTCGTCGTCGAAGGACTCCTTGGTGGCCTGGTCCTTGACCAGCTCGATGCCGTAGAAGTAGCCGTCGCCGCGCACGTCGCCGACGATGGGCAGGTCCTTGAGCCGCTCCAGCGTGGCACGGAAGCCGGGCTCGTTGGCGCGCACGTGCTCGAGCACCCCCTCCTCCTCGAAGGCGTCGAGGTTGGCCAGCGCGACCGCGCAGGAGACCGGGTGGCCGCCGAAGGTGTAGCCGTGGGCGAACCACTCGCTGCCGTGCAGGAAGGGCTCCATCAGCCGGTCGGAGGCGATCATCGCGCCGAGCGGGGAGTAGCCCGACGTCAGGCCCTTGGCGCAGGTGATGATGTCGGGCTGGTAGCCGTAGCGCTCCGCGCCGAACATGTGGCCGAGGCGGCCGAAGGCGCAGATGACCTCGTCGGAGACCAGGAGCACGTCGTACCGGTCGCAGATCTCGCGCACGCGCTGGAAGTAGCCGGGCGGCGGCGGGAAGCAGCCGCCGGCGTTCTGCACCGGCTCGAGGAAGACCGCGGCCACCGTGTCGGGGCCCTCGTTCTCGATCGCGACCGCGATCTGGTCCGCGGCCCAGCGGCCGTAGGCCTCGAGGTCGTCGCCGCCGGGGCCCAGGGCGTGGGCGGGGGCGCGGTAGGCGTTGGTGTTGGGCACGCGGAAGGTCGAGGGCACCAGCGGCTCGAACTGCTGCTTGAGCAGCGGCAGGCCGGTGATCGACAGCGCCCCCTGCGTGGTGCCGTGGTAGGCGATCGAGCGGCTGATGACCTTGTGCTTCATCGGGCGGCCGGTCAGCTTGAAGTAGTTCTTGGCCAGCTTCCAGGCGCTCTCGACCGCCTCGCCGCCGCCGGTGGTGAAGAAGACCCGGTTGAGGTCGCCGGGGGCGTAGGACGCCACCCGCTCGGCCAGCCGGATCGCGGTGGGGTGGGCGTAGGACCACAGCGGGTGGAAGGCCAGCTCGCCGGCCTGCGTGGCCGCGGCCTCGGCCAGGTCGCGGCGGCCGTGACCGAGCTGGCTGACGAAGAGCCCGGCCAGGCCGTCGAGGTAGCGCTTGCCGTGGGCGTCGTAGAGGTGCACGCCTTCCCCGCGCACGATCACCGGCACGTCGGCGGCCTCGTAGGACCCGTGGCGCGTGAAGTGCATCCAGAGGTGGTCCTTGGCGGCCTTCTGGAGGTGGTCGTAGTCAGGGAGCATGCGCTCATCGTGCGCGCTCCGAGGCGAGGTGTGCAAGCGGAATCGACGGTGCAAGCGGCTTTTCGTGACGGAATCCGTCGAATCCCGCCCGTCGGGCGTCAGGGCGCGACCGGCCCGGCGCTCTGGTTCACTGCAGCCATGACCTCGACGGTGTTCACCGGTGGGAGCCTCTTCGACGGCCACGAGCACGTGGGCGCCGTCGACGCGGTGGTGGTGCGCGACGGCGTCGTGACCGACGTACGCCGCGCCGGGCAGGGCCGCCCGCGCCCGGAGCCCGGTCAGCAGGTGGTGGACCTCGCCGGCGGGATGCTGGCCCCGGGGTTCGTCGACGCCCACGTGCACGCCGTGCAGGGCGGTCTCGAGCGGGTGCGCTGCGACCTCTCCGACGTCGGCACGCGCGAGGGCTACGTCGCGGCGGTGGCCGCCTACGCCGACGCGCACCCCGAGCGCGCGTGGGTGCTCGGCGGGGGCTGGGCGATGGCCGCCTTCCCCGGCGGCACGCCGACCGCGGCCGACCTCGACGCGGTCGTGCCCGACCGGCCGGTGCTGCTGCCCAACCGCGACCACCACGGCGCCTGGGTCAACACCCGCGCCCTCGAGCTGGCCGGGATCACCGCGGAGACGCCCGACCCGCCCCACGGGCGCATCGAGCGCGACGCCGACGGCCGGCCCACCGGCACCCTCCACGAGGCGGCCATGGCGCTGGTCGCCGACCTCGCCCCGGCGACCACCGAGGCGGAGTACGACGCGGCGCTCCTCGCGGGGCAGTCCTACCTGCACTCGGTGGGCGTCACCGGGTGGCAGGACGCGATCGTCGGGGCCTACGCCGGCATGGACGACCCGGGGCCGGCGTACCTGAGGGCGGCGCAGCGCGGGGTGCTCACCGCCCACGTCGTGGGCGCGCTGTGGTGGGAGCGCGACCGCGGCCTCGAGCAGGTCGCCGACCTGGTCGCCCGCCGCGCCGCCTACAGCCACGGCCGCTTCCGCGCCACGAGCGTCAAGGTCATGCAGGACGGCGTGGCGGAGAACGGCTCGGCCTCCCTCACCGCGCCCTACCTCGACCGGTGCGGCCACCCCACCGACAACGCCGGGCACTCCTTCCTCGACCCCGCCGCCCTCACCGCGGCGGTCGCGGCCCTCGCGGCGGAGGGCTTCCAGGTGCACGTGCACGGCATCGGCGACCGCGGGGTGCGCGAGGCGCTCGACGCCTTCGAGGCCCTCGACGACGACCTGCGTCGCGCCGGACGGCACCACGTGGCGCACCTGCAGCTCGTGCACCCCGACGACGTGCCGCGCTTCGGCGCCCTGGGCGTCGCCGCCAACCTGCAGACGCTGTGGGCCTGCCTCGATGAGCAGATGGTCGAGCTGACGCTGCCGTTCCTCGGCCTGGAGCGGGCCGGGTGGCAGTACCCCTTCGGCTCCCTGCACCGCACGGGTGCGCGGCTCGTGGCCGGCAGCGACTGGCCGGTCTCGACGCCGCACCCGCTCGAGGCGGTGCACGTCGCGGTCAACCGCTGGGCGCGCGACGAGGCGGGCCGCGGCGGCACCGAGGCCTTCCTGCCCGAGCAGGCGCTCGACCTCGCGACCTCGCTGGCGGCCTACACCTCGGGCAGCGCGTGGGTGAACCGCCGCGACGACGTCGGCGCCGGCACGGTGGCTCCCGGCGCGGTGGCCGACCTGGTCGTGCTCGACCGCGACCCGTTCCTCGGGCCCGCCGAGGAGGTCGGGGCGACCCAGGTCAGCTCGACCTGGGTCGAGGGAGCGTGCGTCTTCGCGGTCTGAGGTCGCGGTCACGACCGATTTCGCATCGGATCGGGCGGAGGTCTACAGATTCCGTTGTCTTCTGACTAGGCTCCGGTCATGGCCGACCAGACCTTCCAGAACGTTGTCAACGGCGAGCTCGTCGCCGCCGCCTCCGGCGCCACCTACGACGTGGAGGACCCCACGACGGGGGAGGTCTACGCCGCCGCGCCGCTCTCGGACGCCGAGGACGTCGACCGCGCCTACGCCGCCGCCGACCGGGCCTTCGAGACCTGGGGCGAGACCACCCCGCAGGAGCGGATGACCGCGCTGCTGGGCATCGCCGACGCCCTCGACCGGCGCAGCGAGGAGTTCGTGCGCGTCGAGTCGCGCGACACCGGCAAGCCGCTGGGCCTGACCGCCACCGAGGAGCTCCCGGTCGGCGTCGACCACTTCCGCTTCTTCGCCGGTGCGGCGCGGCTGCTGGAGGGCAAGTCGGCGGGGGAGTACATGGCCGACCACACCTCGTGGATCCGCCGCGAGCCGATCGGCGTCATCGGCCAGGTGACGCCGTGGAACTACCCGCTGATGATGATGATCTGGAAGATCGCCCCGGCGCTGGCCGCCGGCAACACCATCGTGCTCAAGCCCAGCGACACCACCCCGGCGACCTCGGTGCTGCTCGCCGAGCTGGCCCAGGAGTTCCTGCCGCCCGGGGTGCTCAACGTCGTGTGCGGCGACCGTGACACCGGCCGGCGCCTGGTCGAGCACCCGACACCGCAGATGGTCTCGATCACGGGATCGGTGCGCGCCGGCATGGAGGTCGCGGGAGCCGCGGCCGCCGACCTGAAGAAGGTGCACCTCGAGCTCGGCGGCAAGGCCCCGGTCGTGGTCTTCGACGACGCCGACGTGGAGCGTGCCGCCGCGGCCATCGCCGAGGCCGGCTACTTCAACGCCGGTCAGGACTGCACCGCCGCCACCCGCGTGCTGGTCGCCCCCGGGGTGCACGACGAGTTCGTCGCCGCGCTCACCGAGGCCGCCCGCGGCACCCGCACCGGACTGCCCGACGACGAGGACGTGCTCTACGGCGCGCTCAACAACGCCGACCAGCTGGCCCGCGTCAGCGGCATGGTCGACCGGCTGCCCGACCACGCCACGCTCCAGACCGGCGGTGCCCGCCAGGGCGAGCGGGGCTACTTCTACGAGCCGACCGTGGTCTCGGGGCTGCGCCAGGACGACGAGCAGGTGCAGACCGAGATCTTCGGCCCGGTCATCACCGTGCAGCGCTTCTCCGACGAGGCCGAGGCCCTGCGCTGGGCCAACGGCACGAAGTACGGGCTGTCGTCCTCGGTGTGGACCGCCGACCACGCCCGGGCCCTGCGCATGTCCAAGCGCCTCGACTTCGGCGTGGTGTGGATCAACACCCACATCCCCTTCGTCTCCGAGATGCCCCACGGCGGCTTCAAGCACTCCGGCTACGGCAAGGACCTCTCGGCCTACAGCCTCGAGGACTACACCCGGGTCAAGCACGTCATGAGCTACCACGGTGAGTGACCCGGTGAGTGACCCGGTGAGTGACCCGGTGAGCGACCGCACGGGCGAGCCGACGAGCAGCCCCATGCGCATCCTCCTGGTCGGTGCCGGCGGCGTCGGCTCGGCCTTCGCGGCCATCGCCGCGCGCCGCGACTTCTTCGAGGCCCTGGTCGTCGCCGACTACGACGAGGCCAAGGCGCGGAGCGCCGCCGCGATCGACGAGCGGTACGCCGCCGCGCGCGTCGACGCCTCCGACGCGGGCTCGGTGAGCGCGCTGTGCCGCGAGTACCGGATCACCCACGTGATGAACGCGGTCGACCCGGTCTTCGACATGCCGGTCTTCGAGGGCGCCTTCGCCGCGGGGGCCGACTACCTCGACATGGCGATGTCGCTCTCGCGACCGCACCCGGAGGCGCCGCACGAGCAGTGCGGGGTGAAGCTGGGCGACGAGCAGTTCGCGGTCGCGGGGGAGTGGGAGGCCGCCGGACGGCTGGCCCTGGTCGGCATCGGCGTCGAGCCGGGCCTGTCCGACGTCTTCGCCCGCTACGCCGCCGACCACCTCTTCAGCGAGATCGACGAGCTCGGCACGCGCGACGGCGCCAACCTCGTGGTCACCGACGACGACGGCAACGAGGTCTTCGCGCCGTCGTTCTCGATGTGGACCACGATCGAGGAGTGCCTCAACCCGCCCGTCGTCTGGCAGGACGGGCAGTGGTCGACCACCGCGCCCTTCAGCGAGCCCGAGGTCTTCGACTTCCCCGAGGGCATCGGGCCGGTCGAGTGCGTCAACGTCGAGCACGAGGAGGTGCTCCTCATGCCGCGCTGGATCGACTGCCGGCGCGCGACCTTCAAGTACGGCCTGGGCGAGGAGTTCATCTCCATCCTCAAGGCCCTGCACACCCTGGGCCTCGACCGCACCGAGAAGGTGCGCGTCAAGGGCGTCGAGGTCAGCCCGCGCGACGTCGTCGCCGCGGTGCTGCCCGACCCGGCCACCGTGGGCCCGCGGATGCGCGGCAAGACCTGCGCGGGGCTGTGGGTCACCGGCCTCGGCAAGGACGGCGCGCCCCGCTCGACCTACCTCTACCACGTGGTCGACAACGCCTGGACCATGCAGGAGTACGGCCACCAGTGCGTGGTGTGGCAGACCGCGGTCAACCCCGTGGTCGCCCTCGAGCTGCTCGCCACCGGCGTGTGGCGCGGGGCCGGTGTGTTGGGCCCCGAGGCCTTCGACGCCGTACCCTTCCTCGACCTGCTCACGGCCTACGGCAGCCCGTGGGGAATGAAGGAGATGGACTCGTGACCGACACCCAGCAGCACGCCCCGACCACCCCGACCGGCCCCGCCACCAACGTGGGCCTGCCCCAGGAGCGGCGCCTGGTCACCGCGATCCCCGGCCCGGCCTCGCTCGAGCGCCTCGAGCGCAAGAAGGCCTACGTCGCCGACGGCGTGGGCACGACCCTGCCCGTCTTCGTGGTCGCCGCGGGCGGCGGCGTCCTCGTCGACGTCGACGGCAACTCCCTCATCGACCTCGGCTCGGGCATCGCGGTCACCACGGTCGGCAACGCCGCCCCCGCGGTGGTCCGCAACGTCACCGAGCAGGTCCAGGCCTTCACCCACACCTGCTTCATGGTCACGCCCTACGACGGCTACGTCGACGTCGCGCAGGCCCTCGCCGAGCTCACCCCCGGCTCGCACGCCAAGAAGTCGGCCCTGTTCAACTCCGGCGCCGAGGCCGTCGAGAACGCCGTGAAGATCGCCCGCGTCGCCACCGGCAAGGACGCCGTGGCCGTCTTCGACCACGCCTACCACGGCCGCACCAACCTCACGATGGCCATGACGGCCAAGAACATGCCCTACAAGCACGGCTTCGGGCCCTTCGCCGGCGAGGTCTACCGCGCCCCGATGTCCTACCCCTTCCGCGACGGGCTCTCGGGCCCCGAGGCGGCCGCGCGCGCCATCGACGTCATCGAGAAGCAGGTGGGCGCCACCAACCTGGCCTGCGTCGTCATCGAGCCGGTGCAGGGCGAGGGCGGCTTCGTCGTGCCGGCCCCGGGCTTCCTGCCGGCGCTCTCGCAGTGGTGCACCGACAACGACGTCGTGCTCATCGCCGACGAGATCCAGTCCGGCTTCTGCCGCACCGGCGACTGGTTCGCCAGCGACCACGAGGGCGTCGTGCCCGACCTGGTCACCACGGCCAAGGGCATCGCCGGCGGGCTGCCGCTGGCCGCCGTCACCGGCCGTGCCGAGCTGATGGACTCCGTGCACGGCGGCGGCCTCGGCGGCACCTACGGCGGCAACCCGCTGGCCTGCGCCGCCGCGCTGGGCGCCATCGAGGAGATGCGCGAGCACGACCTCGTGGGTCGCGCCCGCGACCTCGGCGCGCTCATGACCGAGCGCCTCACCGCGCTGGCCGCCGAGCACCCCGTCGTCGCCGACGTCCGCGGTCGCGGCGCCATGATGGCCATCGAGCTGTGCGAGCCCGGCACGACCACCCCCGACGCCGCCCGCACCGCCGCCGTCGCCGCGCACTGCCACCGCAACGGCGTCGTGGTGCTCACCTGCGGCACGTGGGGCAACGTCTTCCGCTTCCTGCCGCCGCTGTCGATCCCCGACGCGCTGCTGCACGAGGCCTTCGACGTCGTCGCCGAGGCCTTCGCCGCCACCGCCCCCGACGCCGAGCCCGTCACCCCGGTCGCCCCCTGACGGCGACCTCGGCCGGGCCGGTCGTGGGGCCGGTCGTGGGGCCGGTCGCGGGGTCCCGCGGCCGGCCCGGGCGCGACGGGGGAGACTGGCGCGCGTGAGTGAGCGTCGCGACATCGTCATCCTCGGCTCCACCGGCTCGATCGGCACCCAGGCCCTCGACCTCGTGCGGGCCCACCCCGACCGCTTCCGCGTGGTCGGGCTGAGCGCCGGGGGAGGCCAGCCCGAGCTGTTCGCGCAGCAGGTGGCCGAGCTGCGCCCGGCGTACAGCGGGCTGGGGGAGGAGGCCTCGGTCGAGGCCGCCGGTCTCGGGGCCGACGTCGTGCTCAACGGCATCACCGGCGCGGTCGGGCTGCGCCCCACCCTCGCCGCGCTCGAGTCGGGCTCGACGCTGGCCCTCGCCAACAAGGAGTCGCTGATCATGGCCGGCCCGCTGGTGCTGGCCGCGGCGGCCCCCGGCCAGGTGGTGCCGGTCGACTCCGAGCACTCCGCCGTCGCGCAGTGCCTGCGCGGAGGGGCGCGCGAGGAGGTGCGCCGCCTCGTGCTCACCGCCAGCGGCGGGCCCTTCCGCGGGCGCAGCCGCGAGCAGCTCGCCGAGGTCACCCCGGCCGAGGCGCTCGACCACCCGACCTGGTCGATGGGGCCGGTCATCACGATCAACTCCGCGACCCTGGTCAACAAGGGCCTCGAGGTGATCGAGGCCCACCTGCTCTTCGGCGTGCCCTACGACGACATCGAGGTCGTGGTGCACCCCACCAGCGTCGTGCACTCGATGGTGGAGTTCACCGACGGCTCCACGCTGGTGCAGGCCAGCCCGCCCACGATGATGATCCCGATCGCGCTCGGCCTGGCCTGGCCCGACCGGGTGCCCGGCGCCGCGGCCCCCGTCGACTGGTCGACGGCGCAGACGTGGCGCTTCGACCCGCTCGACGACGAGGCCTTCCCCGCCGTCGCCCTGGCCCGCGAGGCCGGTCGGCGCGGCGGCACGGCCCCCGCGGTCTACAACGCCGCCAACGAGGAGTGCGTCGCGGCCTTCCGCGACGGCCGGCTGGGCTTCACCGGGATCGTCGACGTGATCGCTGCGGTGCTGCGTGGTCACGACGTACCCTCGGAGGAGCAGCTCACCCTCGACGGCGTGCTGGCTGCCGACACCTGGGCCCGTGAGACGGCCCGCGCCACGATCCGCTCCACGAGCCGAGGAAGCCGATGACCACCGCCCTGCTCTACCTCCTCGGCGTGCTCGTCTTCGTCGTCGCGATCCTGGTCTCGATCGGTCTGCACGAGCTCGGCCACATGATCCCGGCCAAGCGCTTCGGCGGGAAGGTGACGCAGTACTTCATCGGCTTCGGCCCCACCGTGTGGAGCAAGCAGGTCGGCGAGACCGAGTACGGCGTCAAGGCCATCCCGCTCGGCGGCTACGTCAAGATCGTCGGCATGCTGCCGCCCGGCGCCGCGCAGCTGGCCGACGAGACCACCGTCGACGCCGACGGCAACACCGTGACCCGCGTGCGCAAGTCCAACACCGGCATGTTCACCCAGCTCATCTCCGACGCCCGCGCGGCGGAGTGGGAGCTGGTGCGCCCCGAGGACAGCGACCGTCTCTTCTACAAGATGGCCTCGTGGAAGAAGATCGTGGTGATGGCCGGCGGCCCCACGGTCAACATCCTCATCGCCTTCTTCCTGTTCTGGATCGTCTTCGGCACCTACGGCACCCGCACCATCGAGCCCGAGGCCGGTGCGCCGGTCGTCGACACGGTCTCGCAGTGCGTCATCCCCTACTCCGACGAGGGCCGTGAGTGCGCGGCCGACGACCCGGCCAGCCCGGCCAGCGACGCCGGCCTGCGACCCGGTGACATGATCACCTCGTTCAACGGCACGGCCGTCACCGGCTGGGACCAGCTGCGCGCGCTGATCCGCGACAACGCCGACGGCGAGGCCGTCATCGGCTACGAGCGCGACGGCCGCGAGCTCACCGGCACGACCAGCACCACGGTGGAGACCCGGCCGACCTCGGAGACCGACGAGACCCTGCGCCAGGTCGGCTTCCTGGGCGTGACGCCCACCGTCGAGCTGGTCGTCACCCGGGGCGGCCCGCTCTACACCCTCGAGCAGATGGGGGTCATGGCCAAGGACACCGTGCAGGCCCTGGTCACCCTCCCGGTCAAGGTCTACGAGGTCGGCCAGGCCATCGTCGGGGTCGAGGAGCGCGCGGCCGACAGCCCGGTCAGCATCGTCGGCGGCGGCCGGATCGCGGGCGAGGTCAGCTCGGCCGAGCAGATCCCCGGCGGCGACAAGGTCGCCTTCCTGCTCTCGCTGATCGCCGGCTTCAACTTCTTCATCGGCGTCTTCAACTTCGTGCCGCTGCTGCCCCTCGACGGCGGCCACATCGCCAGCGCCACCTGGGAGTGGATCCGTCGCGGCGCCGCCCGCCTGCGCGGTCGACCCGACCCCGGCTACGTCGACGCGGCCAAGCTCCTCCCGGTCGCCTACGTCGTCGCCTCCGCGCTGCTGGTCATGGGCGTCGTGCTCATCGTCGGCGACCTCGTCGCCCCCGTCGCCACGCCGTTCTGAGGCCGCCCTCCCGTCAACGCGGGGGCCGCGCGGGACGCGGGCGGGGCGCGCGCGTCCTGGGGGCGGCGTGCGCGTGGCGCGGGCTGTGCGTCATACGGAGGGTGGATGCGCATCCACGTCTCGCATGACGTCCGGTGTGTCGTGTGGGTGGTTGCTCGGGTCGTGGGCGGGGCGTCATACGGAGGGTGGATGCGCATCCACGTCGCGCATGACGTCCGGTGTGTCGTGTGGGTGGTCGCTCGGGTCGTGGGCGGGGCGTCATACGGAGGGTGGATGCGCATCCACGGCTCGTATGACGTCGCCACCTGGGCTCGGCGTGCGGCGCGGCCCGCGAGTCGTCCACCGCGCCGCTCCTGCGACGGCTCGTCCACAGGTCGGTGACGGCCGGCCCCGCCGACCGGCTCGACCGCCGAGGCTGGCGGCATGCCCAAGCCCCTCCCTGACGACTCCCTCGCTGCTCGCCGGGTCCGACGCCTCGCCAGACAGCAGCACCGGCGTGGTCTCGCGCCGCCAGCTCTACGCCGCGGGCGTGACCCGGTGGCAGGTGACCGGCCAGCTGCGGGCCCGCCGGTGGCAGCGCGTCGGCGACCAGTCGGTGTGCCTGCACACCGGCGAGCTGTCGCAGCAGGCCCATCACTGGGCTGCGGTCTTCCAGGGAGGCCCTCGCGCCGTGCTCGACGCATCGAGCGCGCTGGTGGCCGGCGGACTGGAGCGCTTCGAGCCCTCGCGCGTCCGGGTCTCGGTGCCGCGCGGCGCACGCGTGCGGCGCACGCCGTCCTACGACATCCGCCAGACCCGTCGCTGGGCCGCCGGCGACACCGTCGTCGCCTCCGGCCCTCCGCGCGTGAGACCGGAGGTCGCCGCCATCCGTGCCGCTCTCTGGGCGGCCAGCGAGAAGCAGGCCGTCCACCTGCTCAGCGCGACGGTCCAGCAGGGTCTGGCCACGCCCGAGATGCTGGCCGCGCAAGCGCTGCGCGTACGTCGCGACCGCCGACGACTGCTCGTGCACGAGGTGGTCAACGAGCTGCTCGACGGGGCACGGTCGCTGGGCGAGATGGACGTCGCCCGCGAGCTGGCGCGCCGGGGCATGCCTGCTCCGCAGCGCCAGGTCCTGCGTCGCGGCCCGTCCGGCCGCTTCTACCTCGACCTCTACTGGCCCGACTGGCGGCTCGTGGTCGAGGTCGACGGCATCCACCACACCTGGGCCGAGGAGGTGGTAGGTGACGCCCTCCGGCAGAACGCGCTCGCGCTCGGCGACGCCACCGTCCTGCGGCTGCCGCTGCTGGGCCTGCGCCTGCGGCCGGACGAGTTCTTCGAGCAGATCCGGGCCGCTCTCGTGCACGCCGGCTGGGGGGCTCCCGCGGCCTGAACAGGACCAGGACGCCTCCGCGCCTCGGCGCGGCCCGATCGGGGGCCCGTGTGCCCGGGTGTCATGCGTTGGGTGGATGCGCATCCACGTCTCGTATGACGTGCCGACCGGGCCCGTCGACCGGCACCGGGACGTCATGCGTTGGGTGGATGTGCATCCACGTCTCGTATGACGTGCCGACCGGGCCTCGGCGCCCGCGCCGGGACGTCATGCGTTGGGTGGATGCGCATCCACGTCTCGTATGACGTGCCGACCGGGCCCGTCGACCGGCACCCGGACGTCATGCGCTCGGTGGATGCGCATCCACGATTCGCATGACGCGCCGACCGGCTCGTGACGACACCCTCCCGGCACCCCTCCCGGCACCCCTCCCGGCACCCCTCACCGCGGCCCGCCACGCCGTACTGGGCCCCTGCGGGGTGCGCAGTAGCCTGGGGGCATGACCGAGATCAACCTGGGGATGCCGTCGGCCCCGCCGCCCGTGCTCGCCCCGCGCCGCCCCACCCGCCAGATCAAGGTCGGCTCGGTGGGGGTCGGCAGCGACTCGCCGGTCTCGGTGCAGTCGATGACCACGACGCTGACGTCCGACATCAACTCCACGCTGCAGCAGATCGCCGAGCTCACCGCGACCGGCTGCGACATCGTGCGGGTGGCCTGTCCGAGCCAGGACGACGCCGAGGCCCTGCCCGCGATCGCGCAGAAGTCGCAGATCCCGGTCATCGCCGACATCCACTTCCAGCCCAAGTACGTCTTCGCCGCGATCGACGCCGGCTGCGCCGCGGTGCGCGTCAACCCGGGCAACATCCGCAAGTTCGACGACCAGGTCAAGGAGATCGCCCGGGCCGCCAAGGACCGCGGCACGAGCATCCGCATCGGCGTCAACGCGGGCTCCCTCGACAAGCGCATCATGGACAAGTACGGCAAGGCCACGCCCGAGGCCCTCGTGGAGTCGGCGGTGTGGGAGGCCAGCCTCTTCGAGGAGCACGACTTCCACGACTTCAAGATCTCGGTGAAGCACAACGACCCCGTCGTGATGGTCCGCGCCTACGAGCTGCTCGCCGAGGCCGGTGACTGGCCGCTGCACCTCGGGGTCACCGAGGCCGGCCCGGCCTTCCAGGGCACCATCAAGTCGGCCACCGCCTTCGGGGCCCTGCTGAGCCAGGGCATCGGCGACACGATCCGCGTCTCGCTCTCGGCCCCGCCGGTCGAGGAGGTCAAGGTCGGCATCCAGATCCTGCAGTCGCTCAACCTGCGCCCGCGCAAGCTCGAGATCGTCTCGTGCCCCAGCTGTGGCCGCGCCCAGGTCGACGTCTACAAGCTCGCCGAGGAGGTCACCGCCGGTCTCGAGGGCATGGAGGTGCCGCTGCGCGTCGCCGTCATGGGCTGTGTCGTCAACGGCCCGGGCGAGGCGCGCGAGGCCGACCTCGGCGTCGCCTCCGGCAACGGCAAGGGCCAGATCTTCGTCAAGGGCGAGGTCATCAAGACCGTGCCGGAGTCGCAGATCGTGGAGACCCTCATCGAGGAGGCCATGCGCATCGCCGAGGGCATGGAGGCCGTCGACGGCGCCGCCGCCGAGGTCAGCGTCGGCTGAGTCCCGCCCACAGGGCGTGCGAGCGCCCTAGAGTGTCGGCCATGACGAGGGTCTGGCGGCTCGGGGCCGCGCTCGGGTCGGTGTCGTTGCTGCTGGGTGTGCTCCCGCGCCCCGCGGTCGCCGCCGATGGGTCGGGTCGATTGCCGGACAAGTGCGCCCGGATGAACGCCGAGGGCCAGCTCCCCACCTGCACCCGCTCCGACGGAGGGTGGGTGGCCACCTACCCCGACAGCCCGTTCACCGAGTCCGGGGGAGCCAGCGGTGCCGCGGGCCTGGTGGCCGCGCTCGTGGTGCTCGGCCTGGTCGCCGGCCTCGTCGCCGCGCTGTGGCGGGTCTCGGTGGCGCGTCGCATGGCGCGCGAGTCCGGCATGAGCGAGCGCGACGCCTCGCTGATGGCGCTGGGCAGCGACGACGGGCTCGAGGCGACCTACCTCGCGGCCAGCCTGCGCGGCAGCGCTCCGGCCGGCCCGGCCGGTCCGGCTGCCGCCGTCCCCCCGGCGTCGGACCCGCCCTCCGTCGCCGCCCGCCTGCGGACCCTCCTCGACCTGCGCGAGCAGGGCCTCATCACCGACGAGGAGTACGACGCGCGTCGCCGTGTCGTCCTCGACGACCTCTGAGTGGTCCGCGCGCCGCCGTCGCGTCGCGCGTCCCGGTCCCGCCCGCCCCTCGTCGGGGTGACACCCCGGAGGGCCGGTGGTCGTAGGCTCCAGGCGTGCTGACGACCCGCCACGGCGTGCGCCCCTTGGGGGCGGCCGACCTCCACGAGTTTCTCGCGCTCGTCGAGCTCGACCCCGTGGTCAACGTCTTCGCCGACTACCGGGCGCGCACGACCAACCTGGAGCCGCGCTGGCTGGGCGGGGAGGTGTGGGGCCGCTTCGTCGACGGTCGCCTCGTCGCCGCGTGCCACGTCGGCGCCAACCTGGTGCCGATCGGCGCCACCGCCGACGACGCCCGCGCCTTCGCGGAGCGCGCGCTGACGCGCGGCCGCAGCGTGTCGACCATCGTGGGCCCCCACGAGGCCGTCGAGGTGCTGTGGGGTCACCTCGCCTCGTCGTGGGGCCGGCCCCGCGAGACCCGGTGGCGCCAGCCCCACCTCGAGCTCGCCCGCACCCCCGACGTCGCCCCCGACCCGGGCGTACGGCGCACGACGCGCGCCGACATGGGCGAGCTCTACCCCGCGTGCGTGGCGATGTACACCGAGGAGGTGGGCGTCTCCCCCGAGCAGGGCGGCGGTGCGGAGCTCTACCGCGCCCGGGTCACGCAGCTGGTGAGCCGGGGCTGGTCCTTCGCCCGCTTCGACGACGGCCGGCTCGTCTTCAAGGCCGAGGTCGCCTGCGCCTCGCCCCACGCCGCGCAGGTGCAGGGCGTCTGGGTGCCCGCCGACCGTCGCGGCGAGGGGCTGGCCGTCGCGGGCATGGCGGCGGTCGCCGAGCTGGTGCGCGCCGAGATCGCACCGACGGTGTCGCTCTACGTCAACGAGTGGAACGAGCCCGCCCGGAGGACCTACGCCGCGGTCGGCTTCGAGGAGACCGCGCGCTTCTCGACCGTCATGTTCTGAGCCGGCCCGCTCCCCGCCCCCGCGGCCCACTAGCCTCGGGCCGTGCCCGCACCCACCGCCGCTCCGCTGCCCCTCGCCGCCAAGCTCCTCGCCGGGGCCTTCGTCACCAGCGGTGTGGTGCACCTCGTGCGACCGCAGACCTTCGAGCCGCTGATGCCCGCGTGGGTGCCGGCCCACCGCGAGGTCATCTGGGGCAGTGGCGCCGCCGAGCTGGCGTGCGCCGCGGGCATGGCGGTGCCGGCGACGCGCCGCGCCGCCGGCTGGGCCAGCGCCGCGCTCCTGGTCGGGGTCTTCCCGGGCAACGTGAAGATGGCCGCCGACGCGCGCCGCAGCCGCAGCGCGGTGCTGCGCGCCGGCACCCTGGCCCGGCTGCCGCTGCAGGCCGAGCTGGTGCGGGTGGCGCTCAAGGTCGCCCGCGGCGCCTGAGCCGCGCGGCCCGACCGGACCGGCCGGGTCGACGTACGTCAGGGCCCTGCGGTCACCGCTCTCAGGTCACCGGCCCGCTCGCACCCTGCATCGGTGGCGCCGGCCGTGGCGTCGGTGTCGCAGCGCACGAGAGCCGCTCGGCGCACCCCGTGGCTGTCGAGCAGCAGCCCGGTCGCGTCCTCCCACTGCACGAGCCCGAACCAGCCGGCCACGGTGTAGTGCTGCAGCAGGGTGCCGTCGGTGCCCCGCGCCCACACGTCCTGGGGGCCGCGGCCGTCGGCCAGCAGACCGACCGTGGCGAGACGCTCACCGCCGGGGGCGAAGGCCGTCACCCGCTCCTCGCACGAGCGCCACAGCGTCCTCGAGGGGTCCTGCAGCCGCACGACGCGGCTGCACCCGCCCCGGTAGGGGTCGCCGGTGTAGACCGCGAGCCGGTCGTCGGCGAGCGAGGCGGCGTAGCCCGGCTGCCGGCCGACGAGCTCGACCCGGTCCGCGGCCAGGTCCCAGAGCATCGTGGCGCGGGGAGGGAAGGTGGAGACGACGACCCGGGTGGCGTCGGCGTCGAGGACGTCCGCGAAGCCCTCGAACCCTCGGCGCTGCGCGATCGACGCGGTGGCGACGTCGAGGACCCGCACCCGTGACCTCTGCGCGGCGAACCGGTAGCGGGTGAGGGCGACGACGGAGCCGTCGGAGGCCAGCCGCGCGTCGTCGGTGCCGAGGTCGTCGACGAGGGTGCGGCGCCCCGACCCGTCGAGCAGCAGCACCGGTCGGCGCCCGTCGAGCTCGGTGGTGACGACGTACCCGTCGCCGGAGGCGCCGAGCAGGGAGGGGGAGCGGCCGGGCACGCGGACGGTGCGCTCACCGTCGGTGATCGTGCGTCCCGCGAGCACGGGCACCGCCGCGTCGGCGCCACGGGTCAGCGAGCCGGGCGCGACCGGCGTCGCCGCCTCGGCGGCCGCCGCGCCGGCGCCCGGCCCGACGAGGGTCGAGCACGACAGGGCGGCCAGGGCGGCCACCGCGGCTGCCGCGGCCAGCGCGGAGGGGAGTCGTCGGGTGCGGGTGCGGGTGCGGTCCATGGGTGGTCGGTCCTCCCGGGCTGGTGGCCCGGTGGGTCCGGGCTCCTGGGGGAGACGCGCGCCCGGCGTGATCGGTTGTGCCCGCTCCCGCGGGGAGCGGGTAACTGGTTCGTGCCGTCGGCGGCACCACCCCTACGCTGAGCCCATGATCCTGCGGATGTCGACCCTGTTCGTGCGCACCCTGAGGGACGATCCCGCCGACGCGGAGGTGCCCAGCCACCGCCTGCTGGTGCGCGCGGGCTACATCCGTCGCGCCGCGCCCGGCATCTACTCCTGGCTGCCGCTGGGCCTGAAGGTGCTGCGCAAGGTCGAGGCCATCGTGCGCGAGGAGATGGACGCCATCGGCGCCCAGGAGCTCAGCTTCCCCGCACTGCTGCCCCGGGAGCCCTACGAGGCCACCAACCGCTGGACCGAGTACGGCGACGGCATCTTCCGCCTGAAGGACCGCAAGGGCGCCGACTACCTGCTCGGCCCGACGCACGAGGAGATGTTCACCCTCGTCGTCAAGGACCTGTACTCCTCCTACAAGGACCTGCCCCTCTCGATCTACCAGATCCAGACCAAGTACCGCGACGAGGCCCGTCCCCGCGCCGGCCTCCTGCGCGGACGCGAGTTCACGATGAAGGACTCCTACTCCTTCGACGTCGACGACGCCGGCCTCGACGCCAGCTACCAGGCCCACCGCGACGCCTACGTGCGCATCTTCGACCGTCTCGGCTTCGAGTACGTCGTGGTCAAGGCCACCTCGGGCGCGATGGGCGGCTCCCGCTCGGAGGAGTTCCTCGCCAAGGCCGACGTGGGGGAGGACACCTACGTGCGCTGCACGCGCTGCGACTACGCCGCCAACGTGGAGGCCGTCGAGGTCCTGACCCCGCCCGCCTCCGGCTGGGAGGACGCGCCCGCCGCGCACGCCGAGGCCACCCCCGGCACCCCCACCATCGACTCGCTGGTGGCCCACCTCGACGAGGCGTTCCCCCGCGAGGACCGCCCCTGGCACGCCGCCGACACCCTGAAGAACGTGCTGGTGGTGCTCAAGCACCCCGACGGCACGCGCGAGCCGCTCGCCATCGGCCTGCCCGGCGACCGCGAGGTCGACCAGAAGCGGCTCGAGGGCCAGCTCGAGCCGATCGAGGTCGAGCCCTTCGGGGAGGCCGAGTTCGCCGCCCACCCCGCGCTGGTCAAGGGCTACATCGGCCCCGGCGTGCTGGGCGAGGAGAGCGCCTCCGGCATCCGCTACGTCCTCGACCCCCGCGTCGTCGACGGCACCCGCTGGGTCACCGGCGCCGACGTCGACGGCAGCCACGTGCTCGACCTCGTGGCCGGCCGCGACTTCACCGCCGACGGCACCATCGAGGCCGCCGAGGTGCGCGACGGCGACCTGTGCCCCGCCTGCGGCGGCACCGACGGCGGCGTGCTGGAGACCGCGCGCGGCATCGAGATGGGCCACATCTTCCAGCTCGGACGCAAGTACGCCGACGCGCTCGACCTCAAGGTGCTCGACGAGAACGGCAAGCTGGTCACGGTCACGATGGGCTCCTACGGCATCGGGTGCACCCGCGCGGTGGCCGCGATCGCCGAGGGCACCCTCGACGGGAGCGGGCTGTCCTGGCCGCGCAACGTCGCGCCCGCCGACGTCCACCTGGTCGCGGCCGGCAAGGACGAGGCGGTCCTCGCCGCGGCCGAGCGCATCGCCCACGAGCTGTCGGGCCAAGGGCTCGACGTGCTCTACGACGACCGCACCGGCAAGGTCAGCCCCGGCGTGAAGTTCAAGGACGCCGAGCTGATCGGCGTGCCGACCGTCGTGGTCGTCGGCAAGAGCCTGGCCGAGACCGGCACGGTGGAGGTGCGCGACCGCGCCTCGGGCGAGCGTGAGGACGTCGCCGCCGACCACGTCGTCGACCACCTCGTGCGGCTCGTCCGCGCCTGAGGGGAGCAGGCGCGATGGGCGGGACAGGCGGCGTCGAGGCGGTCCTCTTCGACTGGGGAGGCACGCTGACGCAGTGGCACGACGTCGACTTCCACGCCGAGTCGCTGGCCCTCGCGCGGGCGGTGGTGGAGTCGGAGCACGGCGACGACGTCCACGCCGCGCGCCTGCACGAGGCCGGCGGCGTGGTGTGGGGCCGCAGCCGCGACCACCAGCGCAGCGCCACCGTGGCCGACCTCTTCGACGAGGCCGGCCTGGCCCACGACCCCGAGCTCCTCGAGGCCTACCGCGCCTTCTGGGAGCCCCACACCGCCACCGACCCCGAGGTCCGACCGCTGCTCGAGGCGCTGCGCGCCGACGGGATCCTCGTCGGGGTGCTCTCCAACACGATCTGGCCGCGCGCCTGGCACCGCGGCTTCTTCGAGCGCGACGGCGTGCTCGACCTGCTCGACGGCGACGTCTACACCTCGGAGATCGCCTGGACCAAGCCGTCCCGCCACGCCTTCCGGGCCGCGATGGACGCCGTCGGGGCCAGCGACCCCGCCCGGTGCGTCTACGTCGGCGACCGGCTCTTCGACGACGTGTGGGGCGCCCAGCAGGCCGGTCTGCGCGCCGTCCACGTGCCGCACAGCACCATCCCCGACGAGCAGCGCGGCCACACCGAGGGCGTGCCCGACGCGGTGGTCTCGAGCATCGGCGGGGTGCTCGACGTCGTGCGCGGCTGGGCCTGACCCCGGCACCACCGCGTCGTGCGCCGGGGCGACGCGCTGCACGATCTCCTGCACGTTCCTGCATTGCACGAACGTGCAGCGTCGTGAGGCCTCTGCGCCCGGTCGTTCTGTTGCAGGATCAGCCCACCTGGCCGCGACGAACGGCGGCCCGCACGAAGGATCCCCACTCCATGGGCATGACGCTCCAGCTCCGCCGCTCCGCCGCCGTCCTCGGCCCGGGCGCGCTCCTCCTCACCACCCTGGCCCTCGGCTCGCTCGCGCCGGCCCAGGCCATGACCACCGGCGACGTCTCGCGCGACTGCGTCGTCGCCGACGCCCACGCCCACGACGAGGCGGCCGCCGCCCGCGGCGGCAAGCACGTGCGCGACCACCGGGCCATCGACGCGCTCGAGCAGGAGCGGATCGAGCGAGACTTCCAGCGCCGCCTGGAGCAGGAGAGCCTCGAGCAGGAGCGCCGCCCCGGCATCCGCGCGGTCGGTGCGACCGTGCCCGTCTACGTCCACGTCATGCGCGACGCCAACGGCGGGGGCGACGTCACCGACAGCCAGATCGCCCAGCAGATCGCGGTCATGAACACCAGCTTCAGCGGCGGCAAGTCCACCGAGGCCGCCGACACCGGCTTCCAGTTCACCCTCGCCGGAGTCGACCGCTTCAACAACACCCAGTGGCACCAGGACAAGCAGAGCGCCACCTACCGCAAGCAGACCCGCCAGGGCGGGGCCAACGCGCTGAACATCTGGCTGGTCGACTTCGACTACCTCGGCATCGCGACCTTCCCGTGGGACTACAAGCGCAACCCCGGCATCGACGGCATCCGCGTGCAGTACACCTCGCTGCCGGGCGGTGCGGCCGCCAACTACAACCTCGGCGAGACCGCCACCCACGAGGCCGGTCACTGGTTCGGGCTCTACCACACCTTCCAGGGCGGCTGCACGAGCACCAACGACGAGGTGGGCGACACCCCCGCGCAGTCGAGCTCGACCACGGGCTGCCCCGAGGGTCGCGACTCCTGCACGCTGCCGGGCCTCGACCCCATCCACAACTTCATGGACTACAGCTACGACTCCTGCTACACCATGTTCACCGCGGGCCAGGCGACCCGCAGCCAGCAGATGTGGACCGCCTACCGCGGCTGATCCACACCGGTCCGCCGAGGCCCGCCCTCGGCCCCACACGCACGGCCCCACACGCACGGCCCTCGCGCACGGCCCGTCCCGCACCGCGGGACGGGCCGTGCGTGCATGTGGCAGGTAGGTGCCGCTTGCACGGACCTGCCGTTCTGCAGGTTTGTGCAATGCAACTTCCTGAGGAACCGCGCGGCTCGCGGCGCTCCGGCGGCGCGTTGCATGATTCTGCACGTAGCGCGGGACGGACCCACACCGATCCGCGTGAGCACCGGCCACGTCCCCGGCCACGACGGTCCGCGGACTCGCGTCCTCGGGGGAGATCTCGGGACTTCCTCGACGACGCGAGTTCGCGGATCGTCGCATTTCCGGGGGCTGTCGACGGGGCGGCAGGCCCCGCCGGGCGGTCAGCAGAGGCGGCCGGCGCGTGGTCCGCGCGTGGTCCTGCGGCCGGCGGCTCAGGCGGTGCCGGGCAGCGCCTCCGGCGAGCCCCCCAGGTCCAGCAGCCCCACCGCCGTGACGCGCAGCGCGTCGACGGCCCACCGGCGTCGCGCCCCGGTGCTGCTCCCGACGAGCACGGCGTAGGCCCGCGCGCACCGTGCCTCGACGCCGCGGGCGGTGTCGACGACCGGGCCGGCCCCCTGCGCGGCCACCCCGGCGGCCGGCCCGGGCACGTCGTAGGCGACCGCGGCCCCGACCGGGTCCTCGCCGAGGGAGAGCAGGGTGCCGCTGAGGTCGTCGCGCCGCGCACGGTGTGCGGCGTAGAGCCCCTGGAGGCGCGCGTAGAGCTCGGGGGAGGCCGACGCGGAGGTGCGGGCGCCGAGCACTCCGAGGACGTAGAGGGCCGCGTGCTCGCCCTCGAGCGTGGTCTGCAGCGCCGTGACGAGCGCGGCGCGGCCGGTGCCGTCCTGCGCCGTGGTGTCGGAGGTCGCGGAGCCGCTCATGCCGCACCCCCGCGAGGCGGCGTCGCCGGGAGGACGGCCAGGCGCTGCGCGGTGCCCGCCGCCATCGCGGCCAGCGCCTGGGCCAGCTCGCCGCTCTCGGCGGCCACGGCCCAGGTCGTCAGCCGCCGCACCAGCCGCTCCTCGCCCCGTCGTACGCCGAGCAGCGCCGCACCCGCCCCGGGGGCCACGGGGGAGTCGTCCCGGGGCCCGTCGTCGGCGGGCGCACCTCCGAGCAGGTCGAGGTGGGTCGTGTGCAGTCCCGCCACGGGGCGCAGCGCCGAGCGCAGGCCCGGGTGGCGGCGCACGGTCCTCTCCGCGAGGGCGCGGGCGGCGGCGAGGTCGGCGACGACCGTCGTCACGAGGTCGTCGTCGGCGCCGGGGGTGGACGCGTTCTGCTCCCGGGCGGTGCCGGCTGCGCCCGAGCCGACCGGAGCCGGGGCCGTGCGGCTCGGCTCGCCGCCGCTGCACCCGCCGACCGCCGGCAGGACCACGGCGGCGCCGGCGAGGCCGGTCAGCACCGAGCGCCGCGACGCACCGGCCGACGCGGCCGGTCCGGTGGTGGTTCGACGGAGCGGCGCAGGCACCGCACGACCCTAGCGCGACCCGGTGCCGGGCCGTGGCCGCGCGGTCGCCCGCGATGGGCGAAGGGGTCGGTCCACGGGCTATCGTGGACCGCCCGACCCGGTGGGTCTCCACCGTGGGCCGGACGGCAGTGCACACAAGAGAAGAGGGAGGCTGCGACCCGTGAGCAGCACACGACAGGACAGCGAGCGGATCGAGGCGGAGCTCACCGGCCCCCTCGCCGCTCTCGGGCTCGACGTGGAGGCGGTGGAGATCACCCCCGCCGGCAAGCGTCGGGTCCTGCGGGTCGCGGTCGACCAGGACGGCGGGGTCACCCTCGACGACGTCGCCGAGGCCACCCGTGAGGTCAACCGGGTGCTCGACGAGTCCGACGTGATGGGCGAGCACCCCTACACCCTCGAGGTCACCTCCCGCGGCGTCGACCGCCCGCTCACGCTCCCGCGCCACTGGCGCCGCAACACCGACCGCCTGGTCAAGGTCACCCTCGCCGACGGCACGAGCATGACCGGTCGCATCACCGACACCGGCCAGGAGACCGCGACGCTCGACGTCGCGGGCCAGCAGCAGCTGGTCACCTACGCCGAGGTGGCCAAGGCGCTGGTGCAGGTGGAGTTCAACCGCCCGGGCGGCGGCCGGGCCGGTTCCGAGGAGCCCGACGGGGCCGGGGACGCCGAGGACGACACCGGGCACGACACCGAGCACGGGGACGACGAGGGGGAGGACGCCTGATGGACATCGACATGAGCATCCTGCGGATGCTGGAGCGCGAGAAGGAGATCTCCTTCGACGTGCTGGTGGAGGCGATCGAGCAGGCCCTGCTCACGGCCTACCACAAGTCCCCGGGGGCCAGCGAGCAGGCGCGGGTCGAGCTCGACCGCAAGAGCGGCCACGTCACGGTGCTCGCCGCCGAGCTCGACGACGACGGCGTCAAGGTCGGGGAGTTCGAGGACACCCCGGCCGGCTTCGGCCGGATCGCGGCGACGACCGCCAAGCAGATCATGCTCCAGCGGCTGCGTGACGCCGAGGACGACATCCGCTTCGGGGAGTTCGCCGGCAAGGAGGGCGACATCATCTCCGGGGTCGTCCAGCAGGGGCGCAACCCCGACGACGTGATGGTCGACCTGGGCAAGCTGGAGGCCCTGCTGCCGGTGGGCGAGCGGGTCCCGGGCGAGCAGTACACCCACGGCAGCCGCATCAAGTGCCTGGTGGTGTCGGTGCGCAAGGGCATGCGCGGCCCGCAGATCACGCTTTCGCGCAGCCACCCCAACCTGGTCAAGAAGCTCTTCGCCCTCGAGGTGCCCGAGATCGCCAGCGGCCAGGTCGAGATCGCCGCGATCGCGCGCGAGGCCGGTCACCGCACGAAGATGGCCGTGCACGCCCGCCCCGGCACCACCGGCATCAATCCCAAGGGGGCGTGCATCGGGCCCATGGGGCAGCGCGTGCGCAGCGTGATGGCCGAGCTGAACGGCGAGAAGATCGACATCGTCGACTGGTCGGAGGACCCCGCGACCCTCGTCGCGAGCGCCCTGTCCCCGGCCCGGGTCACCTCGGTGGAGATCGTCGACCTCGCCGCCCGCTCGGCCCGCGTGGTCGTGCCCGACTTCCAGCTCTCCCTGGCCATCGGCAAGGAGGGGCAGAACGCCCGCCTGGCCGCCCGCCTGACGGGGTGGCGCATCGACATCCGCTCCGACGAGGCGCCGACCGAGCGACCGGGCGACTGACCGGTCGGGCGACCGGCCGGACCCGGTGCCGTCGGGGCTGCGGCGGCGCCGCACCGTGGCGCCGGTTCGGAAAGGTCGGGCGTGTCGGGCTAGGATCGTCACAGTGGCTCGACCAGACAGCTCCCGCACCTCCCCGGACGACCGGCCCCTCGAGGGCCCCGTCCGGACCTGCGTGGGTTGTCGGACCCGGGCCGCGAAGCGCGAGTTGTTGCGGGTCACCGCCGGCTCGGACGCGCACGGCCGCTCGGTCGTCGTGCCCGATCCCGACGGCACCGCGCCCGGCCGGGGAGCACACCTGCACCCCACCACCGGTTGCTACGACCTCGCGGTGCGACGCAAGGCGTTCGGGCGGGCCCTCCGGCTCACCGACGGCCCGGGCAGCGCGCCGGTGGGGGAGTGGGTCGCAGCCCGCGAGCACGACGACCGATCACGATCGACCAGCAGATCCACTTCCGGATCGAACGACCAGGACTGGAGCAGCAGCTCATGAGCACTCGATGAGTTCTTTCCGATGAGTTTGCACCACCACCACCGCCTCTCGTAGACACCCGACCGGGTCGAGGGGCCGATTAGGAGAATTGTGGCCAAGACCCGCGTTCACGAGCTCGCCAAGGAGTTCGGTGTCGAGAGCAAGTTCGTTCTCGAGAAGTTCAAGGAGATGGGGGAGTTCGTCAAGTCGGCGAGCTCGACCGTCGAGCTCCCTGCGGAGATGCGTTTCCGCAAGGAGGTCGGACCCCAGCTGAAGAGCGACGGCCCCGCCGCCGCCCCCGCGCCCAGCGCCCCCGCCGCCAAGCCCGGCCCCGCCGCTGCGGCGAAGCCCGCCGCCCCGGCGCCCGCCGCTCCGGCCCAGCCGGCCGCGTCGACGCCCCCGGCCGCTGCGCCGGCCGCCGCCGCCCCGAGCGCGCCCGCCCCGTCGGGCCCGCGCCCGGGCCCCAAGCCGGCCC